>JAOASB010000052.1:300000-430530 GCA_025210375.1 Maledivibacter sp.
ATAGAAATCTTTATTAATTTAAACATGCCAATTGAGAAGCTCGGACTAATTACAAAAAGCTATAATGAAAAAATATTTAGATACAACAGTTATAATAGGAATATGAATAGTATTCTGTTAAGTATTTTTGAGACTATTAGTGAAGGACTAGCTTTTGTTAATAGTGAAGATACCATAACATTCTGTAATAGAGATTTTTCAGAAATAGTTAAATGTGACCATAATAAAATTATAAATAAGGACTTTAGAAAAGTTTTTGGAGAAGGTAATATTATAGATTTATTAGAAATTAAAAAAGAACAGCATAATGAAATCATTGACTATAAAGGGAAAAAGATGATGATTAATAGTAAAATAATTAATGAGGATAATAAGGAATTAGGATTTATTTTAGGGATACAAGACATAACGCATATTCAGAAATTAGAAAATATTGTGAGAAAGAAGTTGTTAAGTAAAGGGTTCAATGCAAAATATACATTTGATGATGTAATTGGTAAAAGCGATATAATACTGAATAAAATAAAAATTGCAAATAGAATAGCCAAAAGTGACTTTACAGTTCTTATACAGGGGGCAAATGGGACAGGAAAAGAAATTTTTGCACAAGCCATACACAATGAATCCCGCAGGAAAAGGGGGCCCTTTGTTGCTGTAAATCTTGCATCCTTAGCAGATGATTTAGCCTTGAGTGAATTATTCGGATATGAAGAAGGAGCCTTCACTGGGGCCGTAAAGGGAGGAAAAAAAGGGCTGTTTGAAATTGCCCATGGGGGGACTATTTTTCTCGATGAGATTGGCGACGCTTCTCTTAAGATACAACAAAGATTATTGAGGGTAATTCAAGAAAAAGAGATTATGCCCGTGGGTAGCAGAAAAATCATTCCTATTGATGTTAGAATCATTGTTGCTACAAATAGAAATCTAATCAGAATGGTCAACGAAGGAAAGTTCAGAGAGGATTTATACTATAGATTGGATGTTCTGTCACTATCATTACCAAAACTAAGGGAGAGGAAGGAAGATATCAAGGATTTGATCCAATATTTTTTCAAAAAAATGAATGGACACAAAGAAATTGATAGAGAAGTAATCGAAATATTAGAAGCTTATTCTTGGCCAGGTAATATTAGAGAACTGGAAAATTTGGTTAGTTATTTAGAATGTATCTCAGAAAGTGCAGTAATTAAGAAAATGGATTTACCGAAGAAGTTATTAAAAACCAAGGAAAATATAGGTGAAGAGTACCAATTAATTATTGATGATTTAAAATCTAAAAATGTATTAAATCAGTGTATACTTATTTTGGATCAATTAAAATACGCGTATTTTAATAATATGAGAATCGGTAGAAATAGGCTGAGAGACTTATTAAATGAAAAAAATATTTATATTACAGATGATCAGATAAGACAAAGATTAATTCTATTAAAGAATTATGGACTGATTGTTTCAGGAACAACTAGACAAGGCAGCATTATTACAGAGAAGGGAAGAAAATTGTTGATGCATCTCCATAAAAATGATGAAAGACATATGTGATAACTGCTGATATAGGAAAAACATCCTGTCTCGATAATCGAGGCAGGATGTTTTTTAAATGCAGAATTTAGGGGGTAAATAAAATTAAATTAGGTGTATATCAAATAAATATTCCCCTAATTTGTAAGAGCGTTCTTAATAGTAGGTCTATTTTGGAAAATAACATTGGATTTTAGGCAGTTATATTAAGGAAATATTTGAATTTGCTATATAAAAGGGCCTTTGGCATATGAATTGCTTAATTAAGTTAATATATCTGAATAAAATATCAAACTAAGTAAGGGGAGGAAATAGTCATGCCTATTAAAAAAGTTCATAGTTATATTGATGCTAATACTGAAAACAATATCTTGGAATTGAAAAAGTTAGTTGCCCAACCAAGTGTAAGTAATAATAACCTTGAGGTAGCTAAATGTTCAAAAGTATTAAAAGGAATTATGGAAAAAGCGGGTATTGAGACAAAGATAATTAATACCGATGGAAATCCTATCGTTTTCGGACATCTAAGGTCAAATAGGGAAAAAACTTTGACATTACTGTTTTATGGACACTATGATGTTCAGCCAGTAGGTGATTTAGATTTATGGGAAAGCCAGCCCTTTGAACCAGAGATAAGAAATGGAAGGATGTATGGAAGGGGAACAGCAGATAATAAGGGGCAATTGATAACCCATATCTTAGCGGTAAAGCATTACTTAGAAGTCCTGGGTGATGTTCCTATAAACATTAAATTTGTATTTGAAGGAGAAGAAGAAATAGGGAGTAAGCATCTAGCTAAATTCGCTAGAGAAAATAAAGAATTATTATCAGCTGATATGGTATATACATCCGATGGAGCTATGGGGATTAATGATGTTCCAAACATAATATTTGGAGTTAGGGGAGTGATGAATTTTGATTTGAGTTTAGATACATCTACCACTGATAATCATTCAGGCAATAAAGGGGGTGTTATAAAAAATGCAGCATGGGAGATGGTAAAGCTATTGAATACCATGAAGGATGAAGACGACAATGTATTGATTAAAGGCTTTTATGAAGATGTTGTACCACCTAGCGAATATGATTTGAAGCTTATTGAAAGACTTCCATATGAACCATCAGAACTTGCAAAGATTTATGGTGTAGAAAAATTAGAACTTACTAAAAATCAGTTTTATAGCAATTTAATGTTTAAGCCTACCCTAACAATTAATGGACTTAAAAGTGGGTATATAGGTGCCGGGGCCAAGAACATAATACCGGGAAGGGCAATTGCTAAAATGGAAGTAAGACTCGCATTTGATCAAGATCCAGAAGATGTATTTAAGAAGATAAAAAATCATATTGTCAATATAAATCCAAGGGTCAAGATCAAAAGAGTTGAGGAGGATATGCTGCCCTCTCGTACATCCACTGATCTACCATTATCAAGAACTATTGTTAAGGCGGTCAGCTGTTTTTTTAAGGATAGACCCGTTGAAATGCCCGTAATAGGTGGAAGTCTACCGGATTATATATGGACGAAAATATTAGGAGTGCCATCCATTTCAGTTCCATATGGTAATGCGGATGAATGTAATCATGCACCTAATGAAAATATGAAAATGGATCTATTTAATAAGGGAATTCATATTTCTGCCCAGGCTATTTATGATCTAGGAAAAGAGCTTAGTAACTATAGTTAATTGAGGAAATTGCATATGCGAATATCATCCTTAATTTGAATATTTAAGATATAGCATATTTGGTGGTATGGCTTCGCAGATTCTAAAACTATATATAGTAGATGTTTTTTACGGAAGGTAATTATGCAATCCGCTCAATTGATTTATATAGATTTGAGATGACAAATAAACTTATTTAAAGGAGGATTATATGGTAGCAAAGGAAATGAAACCTAAAAGAAAGCTTTTCAAAGTACCACATACCTATGTAATTATATTCATGCTAGTTATATTGGTCGCTTTGCTGACTTATATTATACCCGCTGGAGAATTTGAAAGGGTTAAGGATGTAAGGACTGGAAAGACCCTTATTGTGGTTGATTCTTTTAAGTATATTGAACAAAATCCAACGGGAATAATTGATGTTTTTAGGGCCTTCGTCAAAGGGCTGAATAGTGCTTCAAGTATAATATTCTTTATATTTGTTGTAGGGGGAGCTTTTCAAATTATTTCCTCGACGGGGACGATAGAAGGTATAACGGGTAAAATAGCTAAAAAGTTTATGGGTAAAGAAAAAATAATTATACCTATTTTTCTAACTATATTTTCTGTTTTCGGATTCACAATGGGAATGTCTGCGGAGGTAATGATGTTTGTGCCCATTGGTATAGCCGTTGCTAGAACCCTAGGGTTTGATGCAATTACTGGAACTTCCATGATAGCACTAGGAGCTGCCTGTGGGTTTACAGCAGGATTGCTAAATCCTTTCAACGTTGGAATTGCTCAAAGTATTGCAGAGGTACCAATGTTTTCTGGACTTTGGTTAAGGGCTATTTTATTGATTTGTTTATTAGTAGTAACTAGTATATATATTATTAGATATACAAAAAAAATAAAGGGTAATATGGCAAATAGCATAGTAGCAGATCTAGAAGAGGAAGAGAAGGATACAGTGATTGTTGATTTAAATGATCTTAAGGATATGTCAATAAAGAATTATATTGTTATTTTAACTCTAATAGTTGGTTTCGGACTTATTATTTGGGGAGTATCTAATAGGGGCTGGTGGATTGAGGAACTAACAACGGCCTTTCTTATAATTGGAATAGTAAGTGGTATTGTATCGTCGTTTGGACCTAGTCAAATAGCAAAGGAATTTGTTGAAGGTGCAAAGTCAATAGTTTTCGGTGCTTTAATTGTGGGTATTGCAAGGGCGGTACTAGTTGTGATGCAGGATGCTTGTATTATTGATACAGTTGTAAAGTCATTATCGGATTTAATCTCATCATTTCATAGTTCTGTGGCTGCTTTAGGTATGTATTTAATGCAAATAATAATAAATACTTTTATTACATCGGGCAGTGGTCAGGCGGCAACTACCATGCCTATAATGACACCCTTGGGAGATTTATTAGGGGTTTCAAGGCAAACCACTGTGCTGGCTTTTCAATTAGGAGATGGATTCACTAATTCTATTTTACCAACATCAGCAACCTTGATGGGATATTTAGCAGTATCCAAAATTCCATATGAAAAATGGTTAAAGTTCATGGTACCTCTTCTAGGTATCTGGCTTAGTGTAGGTGCGGGATTTTTAATAATAGCAACAATGATAGGATACTAGTTGATATTGAATAAAAAAGTTGACCTTTACAAATAGGTCAACTTTTTTAATAACATAAATTATTTTTCCGTGGAAGCTTGAGTATCTACTTTTTTTACTACAATCTTTTCAGCCGATGAAATAGGTGGTAAACTCATTGTAGCCATAAGAGAATGATAGGCTTCTATATCCATTCCTTTTTTCAGATCAGTAAATGCTAATTCCTTATTATCCTCTGTAATTATTTTTGTTTTATCACTAATGGTTAGAACTATACCATTAACTTTATCTCCTATGAGAATTTGGTTGGTTTTATCATAACTCATTATATCGGTGATAACGCCTGCTTTAACCGTTACATCCTTTAAAAGCTCTATCCTTTCAGCCTGTCCTTGAGGAGGTAGACTTCTAGTTAATGCTGGGCCATAGAAGGCTCTGACAGAATCTCCTTGTTTTAAATCCTTTATGGATAGGGTTTTATCGGTTATTGGATCAATTAAAGGGGTTTCCTCATTTATATGTAAAACAATAGAATCATATCCTTCATCGGAGTTCTCTCCTTCAATCCATAGGCTAGTACCCTTTTCTGTTTTATTTATTTCACTGATTTTCCCTAGGGTTTGTAAAAGAGTGCTTTCCTTAGTTTCAGTTTGTTGTGAGGTGATGTTAATACCGCCTGTTTCATCCATTACAGTCTCTACTTTTAAGATATCAGTTAAGAAATTTAATGGGACATAGGTTGTACCCTTTAAGATTTCCGATGCTGTACCCAATTTTACTGGAGCCATTTTTCCAAAGCTATAATAATCCTCTCCTGGTTTGACCATAATTAAGTTGGGACCCTTTAATAATTCCACTACCCTAGCTTCATTATTCCACTGGATTTCGTATCCTAAAGTTTCAGTGACGGCTCTTAATGGAATCATTATAGTATCGTCATCCTTCATATATACTTTATTTTCTTCAGGGTTTAATGCAGTTCCATTAATTACAATGACAAAATGAAAACCTTCATAGGAGTCCTGTGGTTTTTCATTAACATTTAAACTCGAAATTGGTACAGGTTCTTGTAAGGCCTTATTTGGACTATACTCTGCCGATGCTACTATACCCGATGCAAGCATTGCTCCCGCCAATGTAAATACAAGTACTTTATTAAATTTCATTTGTATGTCCTCCTTTAGATAGTACATGGATTTTTTTATTTGCTACTTTGTTAGATTAGACGGCAAAAAAATTAAAAAGTTCCTGTTAACTAATAAATTTTTAACTCAGGTACATATTGATCCAAATAGCATGTAGAATATTAGGGAAGATTTGTATGATCAATATCGCAAATAGAATCAATCTAAAGTTCTTTGGATTTTCAAATTGTTTTTCCACTATTTTTAATAAAAACAGAGGTATGAAAATTATAATACTTCTAAGAAATAACCCTTCGTATAATGGCAATTTCATAAATCCTATCATAAGGGGATTTGCTTCAGAGATCACACTTAATGCATTTATTCCTAAATATGTAAAAATATAATCGGATATGGCAAGGATAAATATAAGTGACAATATTAAATTATTGGATACTCTGTACTTTAAAACTGCATTCTTATCTTTCATATGGATTCTCCTAAATAATTTTAATGATATTTATTATTTGAAGTATTAACCTTCAAAGGTATTTTATTCAGAGACAGTACAAAGTATTACCATAAAGAAAAGGGTGTGAATAGAGTTGGGGAATAGATCAGTAGATTTTAGTAGGTCTTAAATAGAAAATACGACTCAATTATAAAAAATTGAGTCGTAGATTCAAAAAATAAACTAGTCATCTTACTCGTTCTTTTGATTGTTTTTTTCATATGCCTAAGAATTTTATATTGAAAGTTTTACCTATATATCTTAGGACTTGGAACTTACCACTTACAAGTATGAAAGGGCTTAGACCCTTTTAAAATTACTGATTGATTAATTTTTCAAGTTCAGTCAAAAGTTCATCAAATCTTTGTAATGCCCTTTCAACGGGCTCTTGAGTAGACATATCAGCACCTGCTGCTTTTAGAAGCTCCACAGGATTATCGGAGCCTCCAGCCCCAAGGAATTCTAGGTATGCATCCCTGGCTGTATCACCTTCATTTACGATTCCGTCGGATAAATTGATGCCGGCTGACAGTCCAGAAGCATATGTATAAACATAGAAATTCCAGTAGAAGTGAGGTACTCTAGACCACCAAACCTTAGCCAGCTGATCTACCTCAAAGTCTTCACCGTAGTATTTTTGCATCAAATCACCCCAAGTTTCGTTTAAGAATGGGGCTGTTAGGGTTGCTCCAGATTCTGCTGCTTCATATATAGTTTTTTCAAACTCTGCGTACATTAATTGAGTATAGATTGATCCTCTGATTTGCTCAAGATATGAACCTATCAAATATATTTTTTCTTCTTTAGACTCTGCATTTTTTATTAAATAATCATACATCATAGCTTCATTGGTAGTGGAAGCTACTTCTGCGGTAAAAATTTCATAATTTGCTTTGCTATATGGTTGTTTCTTATTGGAATAGTAGCTATTCATTGCATGGCCCAATTCATGGGCAATTGTTGAAACTTCATTCAATGTACCGTTATAATTCAGAAGAACATATGGATGTGTATCATATGATCCCCAGCAATAACCACCAGAATATTTATTCTGAGTCTCATATACATCTATCCAGCGGTTATCGAATGCCATTTGAAGGTCCTTAACATATTGATCACCCAGGGGTTTTAATGCATCTAACACCATTTTTTTTGCATCTTCATAGGGTATACTTGAGTTCACTGATTGAAGCATAGGTACATACATATCATAATAGTGAATCTTATCCTGTATACCTAAAAGTTTTTTTCTTAAGGATACATATTTATGTAATGGTTCTAGGTTATTATTTGCGGCCTCTATAAAGCTGTCATATACCTTTGGATCAATGCCACTAGAAAGTAAAGCCGCTTCAAGGGAGGAATTATACTTTCTTGCTCTGGCATTGAAGATGTTTGTCTTAACTTCACCATATAAAGCTGCTGCCAATGTATTTATATTTTCATTATAGCTGCTGAACTCTCCTTCAAAGGCCTTCCTTCTCATATCACGATTTGGATTTTCAAGTAGTATACTGTAGTTTCCATAGGATAATAATAAATCTTCCCCATTTTCATTCTTGATTTTCTTTGCCTTTCTATCCTTATATTTAAATGCTTCATAAACATTTTCAGGAGTGCTGGAAAGAGTTTCAGCTAATGCCATTATGCTTTCCTCAGCTTCAGAAAGGGTATGGGACTTTCCATCTAATATGTTTTGTAGATATAGGTCATAGTCTTTTAGATCATCAGTTTTCATAAATGATTTTAGTTTATCTTCAGCAATGGCTGATAATTCAGGTGTTATAAATGCAGCAACTTCCCCAATGGTAGAACCTAGTGAACCTACTCTATCCACCATTTCAAGATATTTTTCAACTGAAAGGTTTTCATGACTTCTCATATTTGCATATACATATAGTTTGTCATGCAAACGATTGATATCTTGTATATGATATAAACACTCAGCTATGTTCTTAGAATTTTTTGCTAATGATCCCTTATACTTTGATATAGTAGGAATCATTTCTTCTAACTTTTTGTAATCATCTTCCCAAGCATCATCGCTTTCATAAATATCCTCTAATCTCCATTTGTACTGATCTTGAATTTCACCCCTAGTAGGGACACTACTTCCCTCAGCATACACCCCTAAAGATGAAAAAAGCATAGTAATCAATAAAATAAATACCAATGCTTTAGGCTTGAATGGTCTTTTTAACATAAAAATCCCCCTTAACATATAAAATTTTTAAAATATACAAAAATAGTTTATAATGATACAAATACAATGTCAAGAAAATTTTGTAAATTATAAAAATCATAGGGTGTTTAGCATAAAATTTTTACTTATAATCCTTGAAATTCGAATTGTATTTAAACATAACAAATGAATGTTCGGATAAATATAGCTAAATAATCAAAAAAACGACAATAAAATTCGGGAAAACTATTGACTATTAAAAGTTACTTTGTTATTATTTATTTGTCGAAAAAATAAATATCCTCTCATATAATTCCCGTAATAGGGTCGGGAAGTTTCTACCGGACAACCATAAATTGTCTGACTATGGGTGAAATTTGTCTAAGTGCTATTTTGCACTTGTCAGTGAGTTAATAATTGACGCAAAGGTTTCACTCTATATGTGAAATTTTTTGCGTCTATTTTTTATCTCAAAGGATTTCTCTTATATAGAACACATTTAAAAATTTACATTTTTTTGAATAGATAATGTTTTAAGGATATTCAAAATTTATAATGTAAGTTTTGCAAATTTCGCAAATAATAAAAGCGAAAATCTATACTAAATGATGAGGTGGATAAAATGACTGAAAGATTTTTTAAACTGTCTGAAAACAACACTAATGTGAAGACAGAAATCATGGCGGGTATTACTACTTTTATGACTATGGCTTATATTCTCATAGTTAATCCATTAACTTTACATGATGCTGGAATGGATTTTGGTGCAGTATTTACTGCAACGGCATTGTCTGCAATTATAGCAACGCTGATTATGGCATTTATTGCAAACCTTCCCTTTGCATTGGCACCGGGAATGGGACTCAATGCATATTTTGCCCTTTCTGTAGTAGTGGGAATGAATGTTTCATGGCAATTTGCTTTGACAGCAGTATTTTTAGAGGGAATTATATTTATTATACTTACATTTTTAAATGTTAGAGAAGCTATAATTAATGCTATACCAATGAACCTTAAGAAGGCTGTTTCTGTTGGTATCGGTTTATTTATCGCATTTATTGGACTTTTTACATCTGGAATTATAACTCCAGGACAAGATATTCCATTAACTTTAGGCCATGTTACACAGGGCTCTGCATTATTAGCAATTATAGGATTATTGATATCAGGCTTTTTACTAGCCAAGAGAGTAAAAGGAGCTTTGCTGTTTGGCATATTAATCACAACTATTATAGGTATACCAATGGGCGTAACCCATCTTCCAGAAGGGTTAAAGTTTATCAGTGCCCCGCCGACATTAAGACCGATATTATTTAAGTTTGATTTTTCACAGATTTTCACCATGAAAATGTTTGTAGTACTTTTCTCTTTCCTATTTGTTGATATGTTTGATACCGTTGGAACACTAATTGGGGTTTCAACTAAAGCTGATATGCTGGATGAAAAGGGAAGAGTACCTAGAGTAAAACAAGCATTATTTGCAGATGCAGTTGGAACAACGGTTGGAGCGATGCTTGGAACAAGTACAGTAACTACTTATGTAGAAAGTGCATCGGGTGTAGCCGAGGGAGGAAGAACAGGACTTACCGCTTTATCTACTGCATGTATGTTTGCCATGGCTTTATTCTTATCTCCACTATTTATAATGATTCCATCTGCTGCAACTGGACCGGCGTTAATACTAGTTGGGCTTTTCATGATGTCACCAATTAAAGAGATAAATTTTGAAGATTTTACAGAAGCTATACCAGCTTTCTTAACTATAATCATGATGCCCCTTGCATATAGTATTGCAGAAGGTATAGTGTTTGGAATGATAAGCTATGTTGTACTAAAGACTGTAACAGGAAAATATAAAGAGGTTTCACCGCTTATGTATATTTTAGCAGTATTGTTTATATTTAAATTCCTTATTGTGTAATGCATATTTATAAAAATGAGTAGTTATAAACCATGGGATTTATTTTTCCTTAGTTTCAAGTTATGTTTCCTTCTTTAAAAAGTAAATAGATATTCTATGGAGGAGCGAGTCCCATGGATATAAGAATACATTAGATCAGAAGCTTAAATATTGGCTTCTGTTTTTTATTTTTTTTGTAAAAAATTTCATATATATCTTGTGACCCTATGGAGAAATTTGTATGATATTTAAAGGGGGGAAGAATGATATGGAATTTTTTGATAAATATACTGAAGATTTAGAAGTAGTATTTGAAATGTGCAGATCAAGAATAAGATGTTTTCCAGAACCATTTATTGAAACAGGACTTGAATATATGGATATCTTTAATCCTTTTTTTGCCATAGAATTCGCCTAATCTTATTCACAAAATTTACTGGTTAATTAATATAATAATACCATTTGAAGGTTCAAAATTCAATTCTTGACTTCAATTCAAATTATCTATGAAAAATTTAGAACATCTTGATAAACTCTTCACCAGCAGGGGGGAGAGGGATTTTATTATGGGTAACTACTCCAATATTTCTAGCAGATATAGTTTCTTTAATATCCAGTTTAAAAATTTTGCCTTTTTCCAATTCTAACTTTATGGCATCTTCTATTACAAAGGAAATCCCAAGCCCGATTTTAGTCATCTCTACAAGCAAATCTATACTATCTAGTTCGAATTCTGGAGATATTTTTACGTCATGATTTTTAATCAGTTGATCAAAATAAGTTCTTGTGGTGGAATTTTTCTCAAGACTCAGTATTGGATATTCTTCAAGCTCCTTTAACCTTATGGGTTTATTTTTCAAAGTCTTAAATTTTTCTCCTCCAATGAAAACATCTTGTATGGTTTTTACAGGAGTTACTTCTAGGTTTTCATATTTATATTTATTATTTAAATTAACTACTGCTATATCAATGCTGCCGCTTTTTAATAGGTCTATACACACTGGAGATGGTCTATTAGTTATGTGAATCCTTATATTTGGATAATCTTCATGGAATTTTTTGAAGTAAGGTAGGAGAAAATATTTACAGATTGTATCACTGGCACCGATTCGTATTTCGCCATACAACAGATTATCTATTTCAAATATAGCTCTTTCCCCGGATTTTATGAAGTTAAAGGCTTGCTCAATATGCTTGAAAAGGGTTTCGCCTTCAGAAGTCAGTTTCATATTTTTGGTGTGTCTGAAAAACAGTTTAGTGCTTAGTTTTTTTTCCAAAAGCTTTATGGATTGACTTACTGCTGATTGAGAGACATATAGCTTATTTGCAGCCTTAGAAAAATTCAAGGTCTTTGCTGCAAAATAGAAAACCTTATACAGTTCAAAATTTACATCCATATATTATTACTCCTTATAGTTGACATTAGTATTATTAATTTTAATTATATATTTTACTATGTTAGAATTGAATTGTAAAGGGACAGATTAGCTAATAGCTAATAGTCCATAGGACGATTTTTTTAATTTATATGACCTGTAAGAATGACCTAAATCTTAGAACTTATCACTTAGAACTTAGAACTACAAACGCGTCTTTAGACGCTTTGTGCTAATGGGAGGTTTATATATATGAGAAATGTTGTTAGACGACTCTTTGTGGAAAAGAAAAGTGGTTTTGATGTAGAAGCACAGCATTTATTAAAAAATATAAAGGACAACTTAGGGATAGATGGGCTTACGGGTTTAAGAGTTATTAATCGTTATGATGTATCGGGAATATTGGAAGATGAATTTGAAAGAGCAAAAAGAACTATCTTCTCTGAGCCAAATGTTGACAGCGTATATAATGAGACTTTAGAAAGCAGTGACGATGAAAGGGTTTTAGCTATAGAGTTTTTACCTGGACAATACGATCAAAGGGCTGATTCAGCTATGCAGTGCATTCAAATATTAACTCAAAAAGAAAGGCCAAAGGTATATGTGGCCAAATTATTGTTACTTAAGGGAAAAATAAACGACGAGGATTTTGACAAGATAAAGGGCTATTGTATAAATTCCGTTGATTCTAGAGAAGCTTCCCTGGAGAAGCCGGAAACCTTGGAAATGGAAACCATAGCTGTAAGAGATGTAATGATTTTAGATGGATTTATAGATAAGAACGTAGATGAATTAACTAAGTTTAGAGAAGAATTTGGATTTGCAATGAGTACCGATGATCTTTTATTTTGTAGAGATTACTTTAGGGACATTGAAAAGAGAAATCCAACTGTTACTGAGATAAAAACTATCGATACCTACTGGTCAGATCATTGTAGGCATACTACATTTCTTACAGAAATAGAAGAAGCCGAGATAGAGAAGGGCTATTATGGAGAAGCTATTGAAGAGGCATATGCTGAATACCTAAAATCTAGAGAGTATGTTTATGGTGATGGGGATAGGGATATTTGTCTTATGGATATAGCTATTCTAGCCATGAAGGAGCTTAGGAAAAAAGGAAAACTAGATGATCTTGAAGTATCCGATGAGATAAATGCCTGTAGTATAGAAGTAGATGTAGATGTAAATGATAAAAATGAAAAATGGCTGGTTATGTTTAAAAATGAAACCCACAACCATCCTACGGAAATAGAGCCCTTTGGGGGAGCTGCCACTTGCCTTGGTGGATCAATAAGAGACCCATTATCGGGTAGAGCATATGTTTATCAGGCCATGAGGGTTACGGGAAGTGGAGATCCAAGAACAAGGATTGAAGATACATTACCTGGAAAGCTACCTCAAAGAAAAATAACTATAGAGGCTGCGGCGGGATACAGCTCCTATGGAAACCAGATAGGACTTGCCACTGGTCAGGTTGCTGAAGTATATGATGAAGGATTTTTAGCAAAGAGAATGGAAATAGGTGCAGTTATTGCAGCAGCACCAAGGGAAAATGTTAAAAGAGAACAGCCTGTAGATGGAGACCTCATAATACTTGTGGGGGGAAGAACCGGTAGAGATGGATGTGGTGGAGCCACTGGGTCTTCTAAGGAGCATACAGAAGAGTCTATTTTTACATGCGGTGCAGAGGTTCAAAAGGGTAATCCTCCAACGGAAAGAAAAATACAAAGACTCTTTAGAAATTCCGAGCTTGCAAGACTGATTAAAAAGTGTAATGACTTTGGGGCCGGTGGAGTTTCCGTTGCCATAGGTGAACTTGCAGACAGTCTTGAAATAGATTTAGATAAGGTACCAAAGAAATACGAAGGATTAGATGGAACAGAGCTTGCCATATCAGAATCTCAGGAGCGTATGGCAGTAGTTATAGATAAAAAGGATTTAGATAGATTCAAGGAGCTTGCTTTATTGGAAAATCTGGAAGCTACTTTAGTAGCGAGTGTCACAAATACCGGTAGATTGATAATGCAGTGGCGTGGAAAGGAAATTTTAAATCTCAGCAGGGACTTTTTAAATACAAATGGTGTTAAGCAAAGGACTCAGGTTAAAGTCATTAATCCATTAAAGGAAGACAATTATTTCGACAAAACTGCCCTTATGTATGGGGACAAAGAGATCAAAACTGCATGGATAGAAAACTTAAAGGATTTGAATGTTGCTGACCAAAAAGGATTAGTTGAAAGATTTGATAGTACTATAGGTGCTGGATCAGTACTAATGCCATTTGGTGGTAAATATTCACTTACTCCCTCAGAAGGTATGGTGGCGAAGATACCAGTACTAGATGGAGAAACCAATACCTGTACCATAATGACATATGGATATAATCCAAGACTAGCTAAATGGAGTCCCTTCCATGGAGCTATGTACGCAGTAATAGAGTCGGTTTCAAAGGTTGTGGCCCTCGGAGGAGACTATAAAGGCATTAGATTAACTCTGCAAGAGTATTTTGAGAAACTAGGAAATGATAAGGAAAAATGGGGTAAGCCATTTAGTGCATTATTAGGAGCCTTCTATGTTCAAAAGAAACTAGAGATACCAGCTATTGGAGGAAAGGACAGTATGTCTGGAACCTTTAAGGATTTAAATGTTCCCCCTACATTAGTATCATTTGCCGTAGATACAGCAGATGCCAGAGCCATTGTATCACCAGAATTCAAGAAAGAAAATAGCTATGTAGTATTTATCCCCCTTAAAAAGGATGAAAGAAGTATTCCAGATTTTGATGGGCTTGATAAGAATTATTCTAAGATTTATGAGCTTATTCAGGATGGAAGAGTATTATCAACAGGAGCTGTGAAAATAGGAGGTATAGCAGCTACAGTTTCAAAAATGGCATTTGGAAATAAAATAGGACTTGAAATTACTGATACAATGGAAGCTCAGCAGCTATTTAAGGCTGATTATGGTTCAATGATCTTAGAGATAGATTCAAAGGAAGATTTAAATGAATTGTTAAGCGGGTTGGAGTATAAAATTTTAGGAAAAACTCAAGGAAAAAAAGCCATCGACATAAATGCAGTAAGTATTGATCTCGATGAAGCTATAGATGCCTTTAGGGAGCCATTAAAGGATATATTTCCAGTCAAAGAAGATGTGGAGGGAACACCTGAAAGCATATCCTATGAAAAGGGAAACATACTAAAGACTAGTATAAAAATTGCAAAACCAAGGGTACTAATACCTGTATTTCCAGGTACAAATTGTGAGTATGATACAGCTAAAGCCTTTGAAAGGGCTGGAGGTATGGCTGAGACTATGGTACTTAGAAATCTTACTCCAAGTGACATTGAAAAATCTATTGATGAAATAGTGAAGAAGATAGAGGACAGTCAAATCATAGCCTTACCCGGTGGTTTTAGTGCTGGAGATGAACCCGATGGATCGGGTAAGTTTATAGCGACTGTATTTAGAAATCCAAGGGTAGGAAAAGCAGTTATGAAGCTTATAAAGGACAGAGACGGATTGATGATAGGTATATGTAATGGCTTCCAAGCACTTATCAAGCTAGGATTACTGCCATATGGCGAGATAAGGGATATGGATGAAAGTTGTCCTACGCTTACCTTCAATAAGATAGGACGCCACGTATCATGTATGCCTATGACGAAGGTTGTATCCAATCTTTCGCCTTGGTTTAACAATGTAAAGGTTGGAGACGTTCATAGAATAGCGATGTCCCATGGGGAAGGAAGATTTGCCTCAAGTGACGATGTAATGAAAAAGCTTATAGCTAATGGGCAGGTAGCTACGCAGTATGTAGATTTTGATGGAAATCCAAGCTATGATGGAGAGTTTAACCCTAATGGATCATTTAATGCAGTTGAGGGAATAACAAGTCCAGATGGAAGAATACTTGGTAAAATGGGGCATTCGGAAAGACTAGGTAGAGATGTATGCAAGAATATACCAGGTGATAAGGATCAAAGGTTATTTGAAGCGGGAATAAGATATTTTGGGTAGAAAATGTTGAATCTTCCAATGAGATATGTTGAAGGTTGTGAAAAGATTGAAAACGAATAAATGAAGTTAGATTTAGAGTAACGTTCGATAATAAACGTATTTTATATTAAAAAACGTATTTAATATACGTTAAATATATTGACTATATATAGGTCCTTTGATATTATGAGATTAGAAAAAACGGAATATAACATTCGATATTAAAAAATACAACATTGTGACATGGGAAAGACAAACATTATTTAAGGAGGTATTTTGATGAAGATAGCGATTATTATGGGTAGCGATTCAGATTACGATGTGGTTAAGAAATCAGTAAAGATTCTTAAGGACTTTGGGGTTGAAGCAGACGTAAGGGTTATATCAGCCCATAGAACACCATTTAAGGCAATTGATTTTGCTGAAAATGCTGAGAAGAACGGATTTGAACTAATAATAGGAGCGGCTGGAAAAGCAGCACATCTTCCTGGAGTTTTAGCCGGTGTAAGTACACTTCCAGTTATAGGACTACCAATCAAATCCTCCACAATGGATGGCATGGATTCATTATTATCAATAGTGCAGATGCCAAAGGGAGTACCCGTTGCCACGGTTGCAATCAATGGAGCTGAAAATGCAGCTTTACTGGCAATTCAAATATTATCAGTTAAATATGAAGACTTAAGAGAGAAGTTTAGAGAATACAAGAAGGAAATGGCTAAGCAGGTTGAAGAGAAGGATGCTAAAATACAGTCTATAATTAATGAAGGCTAGAGTAAATATAATTTTTTATTTAAAAGCGAAACTAAGTATAACGGAGGAGATTGAATATGAAAAAACTTGAAATGTTATATGAAGGTAAGGCTAAGAAGGTTTTTAAAACCGATGATGAAAAAAGATATATAATCGAATACAAGGATGATGCAACAGCTTTCAATGGAGAAAAAAAGGGAACAATAGGTGGTAAGGGCGTAATCAACAATAAAATGTCAGCTTTACTTTTTAAGATGCTAGAGGAAAAAGGAATACCGACTCACTTTGTTGAATTATTAAGTGATAGAGAATGTTTAGTTAAGGATGTAAAAATACTTCCATTAGAAGTTATCATGAGAAATGTTGCTGCGGGATCTTTAGCTAAGAGATTGGGACTTGAAGAAGGAGTAGTAATGAAGACTCCAGTTTTAGAGTTTTGCTACAAGGATGATGATCTGGGCGATCCAATGATCAATGATTATCATATTAAAGCTATAGAGCTTGCAACCGATGGGCAGCTTGACAAGGTTAAGGAATATGCCTTGAAAATAAATGATATATTGGTACAATATTTTAAAGCAAGAAATATTAAGCTTATTGATTTTAAATTAGAATTTGGTTTACATGATGGAGAAGTAATACTTGCCGATGAGATTTCCCCTGATACTTGTAGACTATGGGATGCAGAGACTAATAAAAAGCTCGATAAGGATAGATTTAGAAGGGATTTAGGAGATGTGGAAGAGGCTTACGAAGAGGTCTTGGGGAGATTACAGTAAAAATTAGTGGAAACAAGTAATAGGAGAAAGAAGAAAGGTTAAAGGGGACTATATTAAGCCCTATAAACCTTTTTCTTATCTCCTATCTCCTTTTTCCTAACAATAAACGGAGGGACAAAATACAATGTACTGCAATAATTTTGATTTTGATAAATTAAATGAAGAGTGTGGAGTATTTGGAGTATATTCTAAGGGTAGTCAAAATATATCTAGAATGATTTATTATGGATTGGTGACATTGCAGCATAGGGGACAGGAAAGTGCAGGGATTGCAGCATATAATGATGGTAAAATCCATTATTATAAGGAAATGGGATTGGTTAGGGAAGTATTCAATAAAACTGTACTAGATAGACTAAATGGGCATATAGCCATTGGACACGTTAGATATTCTACAACCGGAGAAAGCTATGTGACCAATGCTCAACCACTGGTAGTACAATATAAAGGTGGATCAATAGCCCTTGCCCATAATGGAAATCTAGTAAATGCGGATAAAATCAGAAATGAACTTGAAGACAATGGTTCCATATTTCAGACTTCAATAGATAGCGAGGTAATAGCCAACTTAATAGCTAAGAACTATAATCTAGGATTTAAAGAATCAATTGTTGAAGCTGTAAAAAGAATAAGGGGCTCCTTTGCCCTCAATATTATCTGTGAAGGAAAGCTTATTGGAGCAAGAGATCCCCATGGATTGAGACCCCTATGTATTGGAAAACTCGATGATGGCTACGTTTTATCATCGGAAAGCTGTGCCCTTAGTGTTGTAGGAGCAGAATTGATAAGGGATGTTAAACCTGGAGAGGTTGTTATAATAGATGATAATGGTATAGAGTCAATTATATATGATGAAGGTAAGCAAAAGGCCCTTTGTTCCTTTGAATTTGTGTATTTTGCTAGACCAGACAGTGTTTTGGATGGACAAAGTGTATATAAAAGTAGGATTGAAGCAGGTAAAATACTTGCTCAGGAGCATCCAGTGGATGCAGATATAGTTATGGCTGTGCCGGATTCAGGAACCGTTGCGGCAATAGGCTACGCAGAGGAATCTGGAATTCCCTATAGACAGGGATTACTAAAAAACAAATATTTGGGAAGAACTTTTATTCAACCGGATCAAAAAATGAGAGAGCTTATGGTTAAGCTAAAACTTAGTGTTCTTAAGGAAAATATTGAAGGTAAAAGACTTGTTTTAATTGATGATTCCATAGTTAGAGGGACTACAAGCAGTAGAATTGTAGATATGTTGAGACAAGCTGGAGCCAAGGAGGTTCATCTAAGGGTAAGTTCGCCACCCGTTACCCATTCATGCTACTTTGGCATAGATACTCCAACAAGAAAACAACTAATAGGAGCTACCCATTCAATTGAAGAAATAAGAGAGCAAATTGGAGCAGATAGCTTAGGATACTTAAGTGTAGAGGGACTTGTAAAATCCATTAATATGGAGGATGAAAAACTTTGTACAGCTTGCTTCTGTGGAAACTATCCTATGGAGGTTCCAAGCCTTGGCAATAAGTTCTTATTTGAGAAAAAGTAGACAAATCTTATATTTGAGGTGACTATTTGATGAGTGAAAAACTAACCTATACGGATTCAGGAGTGAATATAGAAGAAGGTGCTAGAGCTGTAGACTTGATGAAGGGATATGTAAAAAATACATTTACTAAGAATGTTCTATGCGACCTAGGTGGATTTGGGGGACTTTTCGAGTTAAATGCTAAAGAGTATGAAGCACCGGTTTTAGTTTCTGGAACCGATGGTGTCGGGACTAAGCTTAAGCTTGCATTTATGATGGATAAACACGATACTGTGGGTATTGACCTGGTGGCAATGTGTGTTAATGATATACTGTGTCAAGGAGCAAAGCCCTTATTTTTCTTAGATTATGTGGCAACTGGAAAGCTTGAGGCTGAAAAGGTCGCCGATATAGTGAAGGGGATTTCAGAGGGCTGTATTCAGTCAGGGTCGGCACTTATTGGTGGGGAGACCGCTGAAATGCCTGGATTCTATGCTGCAGGGGAGTATGATATGGCTGGATTTAGCGTAGGAATAGTAGACAAGCCTAGGATTATTGATGGAAGTAAGATAGAAGATGGAGACGTAGTTATAGGAGTAGCTTCAAGTGGTATCCATTCCAATGGATATTCCTTAGTTAGAAAGCTTTTCCTCGATAGATTAGGATATGGTGTAGATAAATACATTGAGGAATTAGGAGAAACCCTGGGAGAAGCATTACTAAGACCTACAAAGATTTATGCCAATACAGTTATAAAGGTATTAAGTCAATATGATGTTAAGGGTATGGTTCATATCACCGGCGGAGGCTTTTATGAAAACATTCCTAGAATTATTCCACAGGGCTTAGGTGTAGAGGTTAATCTAGGAAGCTGGGATGTACTGCCTATATTTGAGTTGATGCAAAGAGAAGGTAATGTTGAAACCGATGAAATGTTTAAAACCTTTAATATGGGTATCGGATATATATTTATTGTTAAAGAAAAGGATGGGGAAGGGGTACTCGGTGCTATTAAGGATACTGGCGAAAATGCCTATAAAATAGGAAAAGTAGTAGAGGGCATACATGGGGTGAGTTTATGCCGATAAAGAGAATTGCCGTTTTAGTTTCAGGTAGAGGAAGCAATCTACAAACAATAATAGATAATATTGAAAATGGCAATATAAATGGAAGAATTGAAGTGGTTATTTCCAGTAAAAAGGATGCCTATGCACTAAAGAGGGCCGAAAACCATGATATTGAAGGTATATATATAGGAAAAGGAAACTATCCCCATGTGGATGCAAGAAATGATAGACTCATAGAAGTACTAAAGGAAAGAGGAGTGGACTTAGTTGTCCTTGCGGGATACATGAGCATATTGAATGAAAACTTTGTTAAGCTTTTTAGACATAGGATAATAAATATCCATCCTTCACTGATTCCAAGCTTTTGTGGTAAAGGGTATTATGGCTCGAGGGTACACAGGGCAGTACTGGATTATGGAGTGAAGTTGACGGGAGCTACTGTACATTTTGTAGATGAAGGAACTGACACGGGGCCAGTCATACTACAAAAAACCGTAGACGTAGATTTTGATGATACTGTAGAAACCTTGTCGGATAAGGTATTAAAAGTAGAACATGAGCTTCTTCCCCTTGGAGTGAAGCTATTTTGTGAGGATAGATTGGTAGTAGAGGGAAGAAGAGTTAAGTTAAAGGGAGGTATTTAAATGATTAAAAAAGCTTTAATCAGTGTTTCAGATAAAAGTGGAATTGTAGAATTTGCTAAAAAGCTTAAGGAATTAGGGGTAGAGATTATCTCTACCGGTGGAACTGCTAAAAAACTTATGGAAAATGGTGTTGAAGTAACTAAGGTGTCAGATATTACAGGATTTCCAGAATGTTTAGATGGAAGAGTAAAAACTCTACATCCTGTTATACATGGTGGAATACTAGCCATAAGGGATAACGAAGGTCATATGGCTCAGTTAAAGGAGCTAAATATTGAACCAATAGATTTATTAGTGATAAACCTTTACCCCTTTAAGCAAACCATAGCTAAAGAAAATGTAGAGTTTGATGAGGCCATTGAAAATATAGATATAGGCGGGCCGACAATGCTAAGATCTGCGGCTAAGAATTTCAAATTTGTCACAGTAGTAACTGACCCTAGGGATTATGATAAAGTAATTGGTGAACTTAATGAGAGTAATGAGGTGTGCTATGAAACAAAATATGAATTGGCACTAAAGGTGTTCGAGCATACATCCCATTATGATACATTGATTTCCGGTTATTTAAGAAATAGATTAGGGGGTAGAGAGTTCCCAGAGGTTTTGACCCTTACCTATGAAAAGGTTAGTGATCTAAGGTATGGTGAAAATCCCCATCAAAAAGCTTCATTTTATAAAGAAGTAGGACAGACTGAGGGATCATTAGTTAATGCAGTTCAGTTACATGGGAAAGAGCTGTCCTTTAATAATATAAATGATACAAACGGAGCCCTAGAGCTGCTAAAGGAATATGAAGAACCGACAGTGGTAGGTGTAAAGCATACAAATGCATGTGGGGTTGGCAGTGGCTATGATATATACGATGCTTACATGAAGGCCTATGAATGTGATCCTAAATCAATCTTTGGAGGAATAGTTGCTGCTAATAGAAGCATAGATTATAGAACTGCCGAGGAGATAAATAAAATATTTGTTGAGATAGTTATTGCTCCAGATTTTGATGAAGATGCATTGGAGATACTTAAGTCAAAGAAAAATATCAGACTCTTAAAATTAAAGGATATAAGCAAAAAGCAAAGGGAAAATGCCATGGATATGAAAAAAGTTAATGGTGGTATTCTTCTTCAAAATGTAAATTCCAAGATGTATAAAGAGGAATTAAAGGTGATTACGGAAAGAATACCTACTGAAAAGGAAATGGAAGACTTGGAATTTGCCTGGAAGGTATGTAAGCACATTAAATCAAATGGTATAGTATTGGCTAAGAATAAGCAAACTGTAGGAGTAGGCCCTGGTCAAGTAAATAGAATTTGGGCTGTGGAAAATTCTATAAAACAAGCTTTGGTAGAGGTTAAAGGAAGTGTAATGGCATCCGATGCATTCTTCCCCTTTGCAGATTGCGTTGAAGTAGCGGCTAAAGCAGGGATAACAGCTATAATCCAACCTGGAGGCTCAATAAGAGACCAGGAATCAATAGATGCAGCCAATAAGTATGGTATAGCAATGGTATTTACGGGAATGAGACATTTTAAACATTAGAAGAGTTCTAAGTGTATTACCCAAAAGTTATTTGGAGGTGAAAACTATGAAGGTTCTTGTTATCGGTAGCGGTGGACGTGAGCATACTTTGGTATGGAAGCTTTCTCAAAGCCCAAGGGTTGATAAGATATATTGCGCTCCTGGAAATGCTGGAATAGGAGATATGGCAGAGCTGGTTAATATAAAGGCTGAAGATATAGAGGTTTTATTGGGATTTGCTTTGAAAAAAGGTATAGATTTAACCGTAGTTGGACCGGAAGTACCCTTAGTAGATGGAATTGCTGATAGATTTGAGGCAGAGGGATTAAGGATATTTGCACCCAATAAAGCATGTGCCCAGCTTGAGGGAAGTAAGGCCTTTGCTAAGGAATTTATGATAAGACATGATATTCCTACAGCAAAGTATAAGGAATATACAAATCCGGATGAAGCAATAAGTGATATAGGTATTTACGGATTTCCCATGGTTATAAAGGCCGATGGACTTGCAGCAGGTAAGGGAGTAATCATTGCACAGGATGAAAAGGAAGCCCATGAAGCTTTAAGCATGATAATGAAGAATAAAAAGTTTGGTGATGCAGGCTCCAAGGTAGTTATAGAAGAATTTTTGGATGGAATAGAAGCCTCGATACTTTGCTTTGTAGATGGAGAAACCATAGTGCCTATGGTCAGTGCCCAAGACTACAAGAAGGCCTTTGATGGAGATAATGGACCAAACACAGGGGGTATGGGAACCTATTCACCTAGCATAATATACAATGATGATATAAAAGAAAAGGTTGAAAATAGGATACTAAAAAGCTTTATCGATGGGCTTAAAGCTGACGGATTAAATTATAGAGGTGTAGTATTCATAGGACTTATGATTAAGGACGGTCAGCCAAAGGTACTAGAATTTAATACAAGATTTGGTGATCCAGAAACACAGGTAGTACTGTCAAGACTGGAAACGGATTTGTTGGACATTATAGAAAGTATACTAGAAGGAAGATTAAAAGATCAAGACATCAAATGGTCAGATAAGAAAGCAGTTTGTGTTATACTAGCTTCTGAGGGCTATCCAGGAAAATATGAAAAAGGAAAAGCCATCAATGGACTTGAAGATATAAAAGATGCTATAGTATTCCATGCAGGAACTAGGATAGTAGATGGTAAGGTAGTTACCAATGGAGGAAGAGTGCTGGGAGTAGTTGCTACTGCCGATACCATAGATGAGGCTAGAAATACAGTGTATAAAAATATAGATAAGATTAATTTTGAAGGAAAACAATATAGAACGGATATAGGAGAGATAGCACTTGGGTAGACCAGGTGCTTTTTTCTTGTCTCTTTTAATATAATAAGATTTTTTTCAGTAGGCTCGTACTGCCACCTTTGGGTTGAAAAAAATTTAGAATATAGTGACAATAACATGTGAATTAAGATATATGATAATGAAAACGGTTCTTTTTACCATAAATAGATTCTATATGACAGGAATGATCGTCCCCTCTGGAATATAGAAATAAGGCCGTCCAATCTTCAATAGCGGTAAATATTATAACAATAATGAGTAAAGCCCAAAATATAATATGCTAGATATATTTGACAAATGAAGTAAGTTTTTTTATAATTGTATATACAATATAACAAATGTAATACAATTATGGGAGTGATGTTTTTGAAAAAAGTGTCAAAGCAAAGTCCTTTACCTCTGTATTATCAACTAAAGGAGATATTGGGTGAGATGATTGACAATGAAGAATTAAAGCCCGGTGATCCCATTCTGCCGGAGCTTGAATTATGTAAATTACATGATATAAGTCGAATGACAGCTAGGAAAGCTATAATGTCCCTAGTAAATGAGGGATTGTTATATAGGGAACAAGGAAAGGGCACCTTTGTATCAAGCCCAAAAGAAAAGCAACAAATGACTAAGCTAAGAGGATTTTCAGAGGAAATGGAAGAAAAAGGTTTGAAAACAAGCACGAAGCTTCTATCATTTAGGATCAAAAAAGCAACTAAAAAAGTTAAAGCTAACTTACAGTTATCCGATGAAAATGATCTAGTAATAGAAATAAGAAGACTGATGATCATTGAAGATGAACCATTTTCCTTGGAGACAGTAAGTATACCCCATTATATGTGCCCAGACATGTTAAAGGAAACAATTGAAGGTAATTCTTTATATAAGCTACTGAGTAAAAATTATAATTATGTTATGGATTATGCCAAGCAAAGTATAGAGCCAACAATTCTTGCTGAATATGAAAGTAGTATGTTAAATATACCGAAGGATACAATGGCCTTGTTATTGAAAAGGAAAACCTATTTAGTAGATGGTAGAGTAATTGAATATACAAAATCCATATATAGAAGTGATAAATACAAGTATGAGATAATGTTAAAACCTTAAGCTATAAGTTAAAATAGCATGGAAAACAGTATTGGAGGTAGAAAAATGAAGATTATTGTTGTTGATAATTATAATGAAATGAGTAAAAAAGCGGCCAATATTATTGCAAGTCAGATTATACTTAACCCTAATAGTGTGTTGGGATTTGCAACTGGTGATACTCCATTAGGTACTTATAAGGATCTAATAAGTATTTATGATGAAGGGGATATTGATTTTAGGGATATAAAAACCTTTAACCTCGATGAATATTATCCTCTTTCTAAAGAAAATCCTCAAAGCTATAATTATTATATGGAAGAAAACTTTTTTAAATATGTCAACGTAAAGACTGAAAACATCCATATTCCCAATGGTATGTGTGATAGCATTAAGGATGAATGTGCTAACTATGAAGATGCTATAAAGCAGGCTGGAGGTATTGATCTACAGCTTCTTGGTATAGGTAAAAATGGACATATAGGATTTAATGAGCCGGATCTAAAGTTTGAAGCAACTACACATTTAGTGCATTTAGATGAAGATACTATAAAAGCAAATTCAAGATTTTTTGATTCCATAGAAGAAGTACCCACCAGGGCAATAAGTATGGGAATAAAAACAATTATGGGGGTAAAGAAAATAGTGTTATTGGCAAGTGGTACTGAAAAGTCTGAAGCTATTTATAATACTTTAAATGGGCCAATCACACCGGAAGTACCAGCTTCAGTACTACAGCTGCATCCCGATGTAACGGTTATTATTGATAAAGATGCAGGCTCCAGGCTTTAAGGTCATGTCTGTAGGTGGATATGAAATATTATTACACTTCCTTCTTTTTATATTTGTTGGCGGGTCTATTGGGTATGAAAGAAAATATCACAATAGACCCGCCGAATTTATTACATATATTTTTAAAGTATAATATCTCCTATTGGTGTTTGCTGTTTACTCTAAAAAGGGTTAGATTTAGGATAAAGAATAAAGGCACCAACAAACAAATTCAAAAAGAAAATAGCTTACAAAAATTTTTTTGGAGTAGAAAGAAATAAAATTTCATGATATCATTAGTTTATAAGTAATATTTTTTCATGATATCTTAGTATAACTGATCTCAATATATGTACAAATTGCTATAGGCTCTAATACTCTACTATGAAAGGGTGTATACATCTATGAAGATTGATTTAAGTAACTTGACCACTGAAAAAAGGAATTTTAATACACTTGAACTGGATATAGTTTCAACGGAAGAAATGATAAAAATGATTAATGATGAAGATAAAAAAATAGCATATGCTGTTGAAAAACAAATTATTAACATTGCAAAGGCTGTAGATATAATCGCAAATAAGCTTGAAAGGGGGGGAAGACTGATATATCTTGGAGCTGGTACCAGCGGTAGATTAGGAATATTAGACGCTTCGGAGTGTCCTCCAACCTTTGGGACTCCAAAGGAGTTGGTTCACGGAATAATCGCTGGGGGATCAAAGGCAGTATTTAGTGCAGTAGAAGGTGCAGAGGATGATATTTTAAAAGCTGTGGAGGATTTGAAAAAAATAGGCTTTAATGATACCGATGCCCTCGTAGGTATAACCGCCAGTGGAAGAACACCCTATGTACTTGGGGGAATCGAATATGCAAAAGCCATAGGGGCTTCATCGGTAGCCGTTACAAACAATGCCGATTCTGAAATTCAAAGGCTGGCTGACATCTGTATTTCGGTGGTAGTAGGAAGCGAGGCATTAACAGGGTCAACTAGAATGAAAGCAGGTACTGCACAGAAAATGGTTTTAAACATGCTTTCTACTGGGGCAATGATAAAGCTTGGCAAGGTATACGAGAATTTAATGGTGGACTTGGAATCCACAAATCTCAAGCTAAAGGAAAGATGTAGAAACATAATCGTAGAAGCTACTTCTGTGGATGAAACAGTTGCTGCTCAGTTTTTAGAAAAAACGGGATATGACGTTAAACTTGCCATATTTATGATAATGTCAGAGCTTGACAAGGAAGTAGCCCAAAAAAACCTTAATTCACATAAGGGACATATAAGAAGGGCTTTAAAAGCAATAAAAAAAATACAATAAGGGGGATTTAAATGAATAGGAACTTGAAATCTAAACTTTCAATCTTATTACTATTTGTATTAATATTATCTACTAGTTTAAATGGATATGCAGTGGATAATAAAATTAGTACTACAGCAGATGAACAGCAAGTTTCAGTGGCTCAGCCACTTGTTGCTTCCCAGATTGATCCTAGATTTCCTGAAGAAGAACCTACTAGTAGGCTATATGCCCAAAGTAGAAGGGTATTCAAAGGATATGAAGGTCAAGGCAAGATAATTGTAGAAAATCACGGGGCACAATCGGCTGATCTATATGTAAATGGCAAATTAGTATCGGCTAAGGATGTATTTAAACACAAAGATGGAAGGGTTACTATAGACATAAGCAAGTATACTGTGACAGGACACAATGCCTTAAAGGTTTTAAGGGTCAAGCCCGGGGATGCATACATAAATGTATTTATTCCATATCCCAAACTAATAGTTGGAAAGCCAGAAGATGTTGGGTTTTCAGCAAAAAAACTAGGTGAAATTGATGATCTTATAAATAAAGAAGTAAAAGAAGGCTTTCCCGGTGCAGTACTATTAGTAATGAAGGATGGAAAAATCATCAAAAATACTGCATATGGATACAAGCTTAAATATGATGGAGATAAGCTACTCGATAATTTCGAATCCATGAATACCGAAACTTTGTTTGACCTTGCATCTAACACTAAAATGTATGCTACTAACCTAGCTATACAAAAGCTTGTAAGTGAAGGTAGAATAAACATAAACGACTTGGTATGTAAATATATCCCAGGTTTTACCGGTGAAACAAGGGAGAATATTAGGATCAGAGATTTGTTAACCCATTCCGCTGGATTTGCATCAAGCATTAAATTCTATATGCCCGATAATCCTTATGGTGAGGAGTTTCATTCACTTGATAGAGAAAAAACATTAAAGCTTTTAGAAAAGGCTCCATTAGAATATCCTACTGGAACAAAAACTATTTACAGTGATACTGACTATATGCTTTTAGGATATATAATTGAAAATGTTACTGGGATTAAACTAGATGAATATGTTGAAAGCAATATATATAAGCCTTTGGGATTAACCCATACAGTATTTAATCCCTTAGAAAAGGGAATTGAAAAAGAAGATTGTGCAGCAACGGAAACCATGGGTAATACAAGGGGTGGATCAAGGGATTATCCGAGTATAAGAAGATATACACTCCAAGGGGAGGTTCATGATGAGAAGTCCTATTATTCAATGGGTGGAATCTCCGGGCATGCTGGACTTTTCTCTACTACTTCGGATATGGCTATTTTGTGTCAAACAATATTGAATCAAGGGGGATATGGTAACGTTCAGATATTCGATAAAGATGTATTAGATCAATTTACTAAGCCATCGGATAATAATATCACATTTGGATTAGGATGGAATAGAGCTGGAAATAGGGATAAGATATGGCAGTTTGGTCCATATGCTAGTAATATAGCAATAGGTCATACTGGATGGACTGGAACCCTTACACAAATTGATCCCAAGCATGATATGGCCATAATTCTTTTGACAAATAAAAAACATTCAGTTTGCAATGATGGTAGATTTGAAGGTGATGTGTATGAAACAGGAAGATATGGGAGTATAGTATCTTTAGTTTATGAAGCTCTACTGGAGAGTAAATAAACTATATAAAATATAATAAAAAGGGGGACCACTTGAATGGCTGGCTCAAAAATCAAAAAAATTAGCGAAAATATTTTGGAGAAAATTGGTGGGAAAGAAAATGTTATATCTGTAACCCATTGCGCTACAAGGTTGAGGCTAGTTATTAAAGACAAGGATATTATTAACAAAGAAGCTCTTAATAAAGTTGATGGGGTAATGGGTATTGTAGAACAAAGTGGTCAACTCCAGTTAATACTTGGACCTGGAACAGCTGGTAAAGTAGCCCTTGAGTTCGGAAAGTTAACGGGGATCAAGGTGGGAGTTGAAGATGAAGTTAAGGTAAGGAAAGAGGAACTTAAAGCAAAAAATAGTACTCCATTTAAATTATTTCTAAGGCATGTATCTAATATATTTATACCATTAATACCAGCATTCATCGGCTGTGGGGTAATATATGGATTGGCAAAAATATTTTTAAATCAAGAATGGATTGATAAAAATACTTATTATGTACTATATGTAATTGGTAAATCAGTATTTATGTATATGAATATAATGGTTGGTATTAATGCTGCTAAAGAATTCGGGGGAAGTCCATCGTTAGGTGGTGCTATTGCAGGTATTTTGAGTTCTCCTAAGCTTGCAAAAATAGTTATAGGTGGCGAGAATCTAGTTCCCGAAGCTGGAGGAATCATTGCTGTACTAATAGCTGTTATTTTTGGGGCTTGGATTGAAAAGAAACTTAGAAAAGTTATGCCTTCTGTAATTGATTTGATTGCAACACCTACAATTGTCCTTTTAGTAGTAGGTTTAAGTAGTTTATATATCTTTCATCCTGCGGGAGTTTACCTATCTGGGGGGCTTAGTTGGATAGTAAATACATCTATTCAAAAAGGTGGTATACTTATTGGAGCTATTTTGTCAGGGACATTTCTACCATTAGTAATGACTGGTCTTCACAGGGCACTTACGCCTATTGAAGTAAGCCTGCTGAAAGAAACAGGGTTCGATTTATTAAGACCTATTTTAGCTATGGCTGGAGCAGGTCAAGTAGGTGCTGGATTAGCTATTTACTTTAAGACAAAGAATAAAAGACTTAAAAAAATCATTGGCAGCTCATTACCTGTTGGTATGTTAGGAATTGGTGAACCCTTGATGTTTGGTGTAACATTGCCACTAGGCAAACCTTTTTTGACCGCCTGTCTAGGTTCAATGGTTGGTGGGGCTTATATATCATTAACTAAAGTTGCGTCAATTGGTATTGGGCTATCTGGGTTGCCTTTAACTTTATTGATACCTTCTAATAAGGTTTTTAATTATATAATTGGTACTCTATTAGCATATGCCGGTGGGTTTGTTTTAACATATTTTACTAAGTGGGAAGATATGGCCGATGATATAGTATCAGAAGATGAAAATAACCTATTAAGTGAAGTGCTTAATATTAAATAGAAAATATATTTGGGGGGATAGCTATGAAGTTTGATTTTCACATACATTCAGTTTTTTCTGATGGCAGCTCTAAAGTTGAAGAAATCTTTGAAATAGCTCAGAAAAATTGTCTTTCTGCATTAGCAATTACTGATCATGACACCATATTAGGTCTTGAGGTTGTGAATAAAATGAGTAAAAAATATAGCATCCCGTTCGTACCCGCTGTTGAATTTACAGCAGTTGAAAATAACCTTAAGTTCCATGTTTTAGCCTATAATATAGACTTTCGTTCTGAAGAACTAAGAAAATATTCTAATAATCTATTAAACTATTTAAATAACAAATCAAAGCAGGAAATTAAACTAATGCAGGCAAATGGTATTGAAATCCATGAAGAGGAATTCTTTAAGGAAAGTTACGGTGGGCCATTATATAGGGCCAAGCTCCTTAAGACTCTTACTAAGTATGGATACTTAAAGCAAGAAGAAATAATGAGTTCATTGAAAGCTTTCTTTGGTAAGGATGCTCCCTACTATATGGAGGATACCTACGACTATTATGACTTTCATCAAATATGTAACCTAATAAAGAGAAATGGTGGGATCATAGTATTGGCTCATCCTGGCAAGATCAAGAAAAAGGATGGGGGATTATATAAAGAACTTATAAATAGTGAGTTACTAGATGGTATTGAGATATACCATCCTGCCAATAATGATGAAGTTCAAAATGAACTAATGAATATCGTATCTAGAAAAAACATGATATTTACAGGTGGGTCAGATTATCATGGTGATTATAATAGAAGGAAAACCCCTATCTGTGGCATTTGGTTGCCAGACGAGGTCTATTATAATCTGGAGCCATATATGATAAATAGTCCAAGTATAGGAGGTCATTAATATGCTAAATCTATTCAAGAAGAATTCAATAATCGACATTGCATCTCCATTAACCGGAAAAGCCATTGATATATCACAAGTTTCAGATCAAGTATTTTCACAGAAAATGCTTGGAGATGGGATTGCCATAGACCCAACCCATGGAAATGTTGTATCTCCATGTAACGGCAAAGTAATACAAGTATTTCCTACTAATCATGCCATTGGAATAAAAACTAAGGAAGGTATTGAGATATTAATACATTTGGGATTAGATACCGTTGAGTTAAAGGGTAAAGGATTCAAACGTCTTGTTGACAAAGGAGATAGGGTTGAGACCGGTGATAAACTCATAGAAATGGATATGACCTATTTAAAGGAAAAGGCTAAGTCCCTTATTACTCCAGTTGTAATAACTAATGGAGATAAAGTAAAGAACATAGAAAAATTGTTAGGGGATGTGGTATACGGTCAAAGCCTAATTATGAAGGTTAATAAAAAATAGCCTCTAGGACAATATATAATGCAGTATTTTACTAATAAGCATTGGATGATATAATAAACATACTATAATTTGAAAATCTGGGGGTTCTTTGATGAGCAGTATCACTAGAATAAACAATTTAAAAAATGATTTTACATCTTCTGAAAAAAGAATAGCAGACTTTATAATAGCTAATGTAGATAGGGTCTATAATTCAACTGCATCTACCCTTGCAAGTCTTACTAATACCAGTCCCGCAAGTATAGTCAGATTTTCTCAAAAACTTGGATACGAAGGCTTTCAAGAACTAAAAATTGCCTTAGCAAGGGAAGTACATCAGAATGTATTTGATGAGGACAAAATATATGAAAAAATAACTATCCATGATTCAATGAATAGTATTGTAAATAAAATAGCCGCTGAAAACATAAATGCTATCAAAAATACAATAAAGCTTGTGGATGAAAAAGTATTGACGGAAGCAATAGAAGCAATAAGCTCTGCGAGAAGAATAAATATCTATGGGGTTGGAGGTTCTTCTTTAGTTGCACAGGACTTTCAATATAAATTAGTTAGAATAGATATGCCCGCATATATACATACAGATAACCATCTTCAACTGGTGTCCGCTGCGAACATAACGAATAGGGATGTCGCCATTGCTTTTTCCCATAGTGGAAAGACCATCGAGACCTATAGAGCCATGGAGATATCAAAGCAAAGAGGAGCCAAAACAATTTCAATAACAAAGTTTGGTAAGAGTCCTATAAGTGATCTCGCAGATATAAAAATATATACAACCGAGGTTGAAAAGACTCTTAGAATGGGTGCTATTGCTTCAAGAATAGCTCAACTTACTATTGTTGATATACTTTTTATTGGAATAGTAAAGAATAACTTTTCTAACATTCCGGTATATATTCAACAAACTAGTGATATTCTGAGGGAATTTAAAATTGATAAATAGCTTTAAACACAAACCAGGGGGATGACAGTCTGGCATAAATCGTTCCCTTGGTTTATTCTTATACAATAATTATGTGAGAAAATTGTATTTTCCAAAAATTTTTCATTGAAATTTTGACAAAAATTCTCAAAATATAAGAAAAAATGTGATATAATGTAGAGAAGTAGGACTAAAGTCCTAAAAGGTATAGGGATTTGTAGTCAAAAGATATATCTAAAAGGGGATAACAGATATGGTGAAGTTTACGAAACCAAATAGTATACATTTTATTGGGAAATCAACACAACTACTTGAATTTTTAAAACATCTCTCAAATATCTATCTACATATACAGGATATACAAAAAACTAAATACTATATGTAAAATAAATTCTTTGAAATTAGTATTGCTTCCTGTGTTAATTTAACAGGTGGTAGTTAATTTTACGTTGTCATCTTGTTTTTATCAATAGAGCAAATTGCATAATTACTTTCTATAAAAACCATCTACTACATGTATTTTAAAAATCTTCAAAGCTATACCATCAAATATGCTTATATCTTAAGCAATTAAATCAAGGATGATATTCGCATAGCATATGCAATTGTGCCAAGTAAGAGTTATGCAATTCCCTCAATAACTTTTAATAGCTTTTTGTGTAATTATGGTTTTTATTGCAAGAATTTATCCTTTGACATTTCTCAATCATGTTGTTGGAAGAGTATTTTTTCTAGTCTTTCTAAATCATGAATTTCTATAATGTTTTTATCAAATGATATAATTCCTTCCATTTCTAATTTTCTTAATTCCCTTGAAAGAGATGGCCTTGATACATTCATATATTCAGCCCAAACTTTTTTTGAAAAGGGTAATTTAACGATATTACAATTATTTCTTCTATATTCGTCAATTAAAAAATAGCTGATTTTTTCTTGTATAGAATTTAATGATAGGATTCCAATCTTATTTTTTAAAATTATCATTGAATTAGATACGGATTCCAAAAAGTTTTGCATAAGTTCCTCATCCATTAAAAATAGCTTAAGCAGTTCATTTTTATGTATAAATATTATTCTACACGCTTCACATGCTGAAATCGTGGCAGGATAATATTTTGTATTTGAAAATATTGAAGGCTCAGCTATTAAATCATTTTTTTCTTTTCTAGCTATTATGACAACCTTTCCAGAGGGAAAAAACTTTTGCACATCGGCAAAGCCAGATAAAATAATTCCCATTGTATTAGCAATTTGATTTGAAGAAAGTATAATCTCATTTTTACTAAAAGATTTAATGCTATAAATGATGTTTGATAATAAATATTGTATTTCATCTATAGATTTATTTTTAAACAAACTACATTTTTTGAGTGAATTTGATAAATCATACATGAGGAATTTCCTTTCAAAAAAATATTTAAAGTGTATCACCAGATACTGTTTCTTTAGATATATTATATTATAATCTAGACTGAATGCAAAAAGATAATGAGATTCATTATTAATTATTGCGATTGATTTTGATGGGAGATTTTAATAATGAAATCAATAAAGAAGTATAAGGATTATATTGTGGCATTTGGATGTTTAATTATATTGAATTTTATGCTGCCAAGGCTTTTACCGGGTGATCCCGTTACAGCATTGGCTGGTGAACAAGCTTTTTTTGAAATGACTACTGAAATGCGTCAAGAGTTAATAACTTCCTTTGGACTAGATAAACCGATATATATACAGTTTGGGAAATATATGATGTCATTAATAAAATTAGATTTGGGTTACTCTTATTTTTATAAAAGGAAGGTCATAGACCTTATAATTCTATATTTACCTTGGACTATTGCTTTAGTAATGATAGGAATGATTTTATCCATAGTAATAGGATATTTGACTGGCATAGAGAGTGGATATCATAGTGGTAAAAAAATAGATAAATTTCTATTAAGTATTATGATCTTAATTAGTGGTTTTCCTCAATTTTTCTTAGGCATGCTGCTTTTAATATTTTTTAGTGTTCATCTTGGTTGGCTTCCCATGGGAGGATGTGAAACTGCTTGTTCAAGCTTGACGGGGATCACTAGACTAAAGGATATCTTAGTACATATGATTCTCCCAATAGTGACAATTGTTATTTCAGAGGTATCAAATATGTATTTGTTAACTAGAAATACATCAATAGTAGCAAGTGAAAAATTATATATGCGTACGGCGGTAGCAAAAGGACTAAGTCAAAGGGTTATAAAGCACAGATATCTAGGTAAAAACTCCTTTATTCCATTGTTAACAATGGCGGCTATTATTATGGGAAGAATGTTTGTAGGTGTATTACTGATAGAAGTTGTATTTTCTTATCCGGGACTTGGAAGTCTTATTTATGAAGCTGTCAAGGTACGAGATTATCCTGTTTTACAAGGTGCTTTTTTTATTGTCTCAATAATGGTTCTGGTTTTTAACGGAATAGCAGAGGGTATTCATTTGAAATATGGTGAGAGAAGGTAAAAAGAATTGAAGCTAGATATTAATTTTCACAAAAAAGATATTTGTATATGGATAGGAGGGCTCATACTTATATCCTTAGTGATTACTGCAGGGAGTATTCCATTCATGGATTTATTACCCCCGGGGGAATCTTCAAAGGAAGTGCTTGTTTCTCCTTCAAGAGAGCATATACTTGGAACAAATGATGTAGGGCAAGATATTTTCTCTAGACTTCTTTATGGCTTAAGGGTCTCTATTTTCACTAGTTTATCAGTAGGATTAGCTGCAACCTTAATAGCAGGTTTTCTTGGGTCAATGGCAGCTTTGACTGGGGGAGCCTTTGATAGATTTATATTAAGGCTTTGCGATGTGTTTTTAGCTTTGCCTGAGTTTATAATTTGCTTGTTAATTGCTTCATATATTAGGCCAAATGTAATCACCTTGATACTCATAATTAGTTTATTAAACTGGCAAGGGCCCCTTAAGGTTATACGTTCTCAAGTGGTTATTTGTAAAGAGAATTTATCGGTTTATACGGCTAGGACCTTTGGAGCTAATAAAATTCATATATTAAGAAAGCATATTATCCCTGAGATATTGCCACTGCTCATATCTACCTTTATAAGAAATGCAAGGGTGGCTGTTTTTATGGAAGCAAGTCTCTCCTATCTAGGACTAGTAGATCCTAAAACCATTAGCTGGGGGAAAATCATGGGTAATGCAATGGCATTTACATATTTAGATGTATGGAAATGGTGGTTGCTTCCTGTTGGAGTGGTGCTTTCATTGTTTTTACTTTCATTATCCTATATAGGATATTATATGGAAAACAAGAGAAATGTTTATTTGGAGGAAATAGAATCGTGATAGAAATAAAAGACTTGAATATTTCTTATGGTGATAAGAAAGTCATAAGTGGAATAGATTTAAAATTTAAGAAGAATAGTATTACTGGGATCATAGGAGAATCTGGGACTGGAAAAACAAGTATTGGACTTTCTATGTTAGGGTTAAACAAAGGGAAAATAGATGGGGAGATTCTTGTAGAAGGTAAAAATATCCTAGGATATTCATATGAAAAGCTGAAGCAATATAGATGGAATAAAGCCAGTATGGTATTTCAAAATATGGGGGAGATATTAAATCCAACTGTAAAAATATCTAAGCAGATTCAAGAAGCTATGATTGAGCATAAATTTTGTTCGAAAAAAGAAGCTGTTAATAGGGCAAGGAGATTACTTTTGCAGGTTGGATTAAAAGAAATATATCATGATCTTTATCCTCCACAGTTAAGTGGGGGACAGCTTCAGAGAGTTTTATTGGCTATGGCCCTTTCTAATGATCCTGATATTTTAGTGTTGGATGAGCCCACCTCAGCATTGGACCCCTTAACCAAAATTGAAATAATAGATGTTATCAAAGGGGTTTCTAAGGATAAGACTGTGCTTCTAATCACCCATGATTTTTCAGTTGCAAGGAGTCTAGCAGAAGAAATAGTGGTTCTATATGGAGGTTATGTGGTTGAAAAAGGAGATGTAAATAAGGTTCTAGGTGAGCCTATACATCCATATACAAGGGGACTATTACGTTCATATCCTAATATGTCTACAACAAAGGACCTACAGGGGATTAGAGGAAAGATACAATGTCATAGGAAAGGATGCCCCTTTGCAGGCAGATGTACACAAAGTAAGGATATTTGTTTTAAAAAAGTGCCACGTCTTGAATTTATAGAGAATCGTTTTATAGCATGTCATAGAAGAGGAATTATTTGTTTAATAAAGGGAGAAGAAATCACAAAGGTATATAAAAAAACTAAAGTGCTTAAGGAAGTTGATTTTAAATTGTATGAAGGAGAAACACTGGCAGTTGTGGGGGAAAGTGGCAGTGGAAAAACAACCCTTGCCAAATGCATTATGGGACTAGAAAAAATGGATAAGGGTAAATTGTTTTATTGTAATGAGGAGGTTGTACATAAAGATAAAGCTTTTTATAAACGGGTTCAAGTGATTTATCAAAATCCTCAAAGCTCTATCAATAGAAGATTTGATGTTCTAAAAGCCATGAAGGAACCCCTTGATATTTATCGTATAGGAAGTGAAGAAGATAAGAAGAAAAAGGTACTAGGGGCTTTGGAGGAGGTGCATTTACCCACAGATGAGGATTTCTTAAAGCGTCTTCCCCATGAACTAAGTGGTGGTGAAAGCCAAAGAGTAGCTATTGCAAGGGCCTTGATATTAGAACCCAAATTACTTATAGCAGATGAAGCTACCTCTGCTCTTGATGTAAGTGTTCAAGCAAAGATTATGAAATTATTTATGGAGTTACAGGAAAAGAGAGGACTGACATTGCTTTTTATTACACATGATATTGCATTGGCTCGTAAAATAAGCGACAAGATGCTTGTATTAAAAAATGGAGAGGTAGTGGAATGTGGAAGCTCCGCAGTGATTATAAATACACCTACTAGTTCTTATACAAAAAAACTTATAAATGCTGCACCAAAAATATTTTAAATAATAAGAGGAGGTATCAAAATGAAAAGGAAATCTATAAAAATCATTTCACTTTTTTTATCAGGAGTATTAATATTAGGTATAGGAGGCTGTACTTCAAAAGCTCAAAAAGCCACTCCAGTAAATCAAGAGAACCTAGAGGAAAAGGGTATAGAAGAGAAAAATGAACAGGTTAACAGTATAGAAGAATATATAATACCCGATTCAAAGGGAAATTGGGGACAGCCTACACCCTATGGATTTATACCAAGGGGGCCTGGATTTATATACATGAGTTATGTATTTGATTCATTGATATGGAAGAATGAAAATGGAGATTTCATTCCTGCTTTAGCAAAAAAATGGGACTACGATGAAGAGAAGAATACATATACCTTTGAGCTTCAAGAAAATGCTAAATGGCATGATGGAGAGGCTATAACGGCAAAGGATATTACCTTCACTATTGATTATATACAAAAACATCCTATTTTTTGGCTGGACTTAAAGGCAATTGAAGGTGTAAAAGCCATAGGACAAAATAAAGTAGAATTTAAGTTGAAACAAAAATGGTCTCCATTCTATACCAATATAGCAGGTTGTATGCCTATATTACCAGAGCATATTTATAAGGATATAAATAATCCTCAAGAATACTTATCTGAAAAATCCGCAATTGGAAGTGGTCCCTTTAAACTTGCAGAGTATAATGCTGAAAAGGGTGAATATGTATTTGAAGCCTTTAAGGATTATTATCAAGGATATCCAAAGGTAAGAAAATTAAAGGTTTTCAAGATGAATCCCCAAATGCAGCCAAAGGCTTTACTTCAAGGAGAGGTAGATGCTATATTTACAAATGGTGATGCAAAGCAAGTACTTAAGGAAAAGGATATAAAAATTATTAGTAATATAGGAATGTTGACAAAGGTGGCCTTTAATCACCAAAAAGCTCCCTTTGATGATAAAGAATTTAGACATGCTATAGCATATTTGATCAATAGGGATGAGATTATTGAGATAGCCCATAGAGGTCATGCGTTTATGGGTAATGCGGGTATTTTCCCGGAGCAAAGTAAGTACTATGAACAAGGCATGGAGCAATATACTTATAATACTGAAAAAGGAGAAGAGATACTTAAAAAATTGGGGTACAAAAAAGATGGAGAATACTATAAAAAGGATGGAAAAATATTAGGTTTTAAAGTTTTAGGACATGAAAGAGTACGACGGGATGTAGATATTATTGTAGAACAGTTAAATAAGGCAGGTATAAAAGCCGAAGCAGTATATAAAGATTTACAGCAAGCGGATCAGATGATTATAAATAGAGACTTTGATTTATCCGTAGTAGAAAGTGCAGCATTAGGAGATCCTATATTTTTAAATAGGGATATACTGGGGAAATCAGCCACAAGCGATCAATATCACAAATCAGAAAAGATAAATCAACTTTTGACCCAGCAGCTTTCAGCAGTAGATATTGAAGAAAGAAAAGAAATTTTAAAGGAGTTCCAAAAAATTTATGTAGAAGAGCTTCCATCGTATCACATATATTTTTCTGAATTTGTTTTTGCACACAATGATAAGGTTGAGCTATATTACACCAAAGAAGGTGTATCTATAGGTGTCCCATTGGCTTTAAATAAAATGATATTTGTAAAATGAGGAAATTGCATAACTCTTACTTGGCACAATTGCATAATATATATGGTATAGCTTTGAGGATTTTAAAACTACATGTAGTAGATGGTTTTTATAGAAAGTAATTATGCAATTTGCTCAAATAAAAAACATATAAAGGATGTTGATTATGAGTGATATTACATTAAGATCCATTGGGTATATATCGTCTCCATTTAAAACCGTTGAAGAGATTCCGCCTCAGAGTATATATGCCAAGGAAAAAATAGCTACCATAAACATTATGGAGGAGTATAAAGAAGGCTTGAAGGATTTAGATAATTATTCACACATTATTGTACAATTCTATTTTCATGAGTCAAAGGGATATGACCTTCTGACTCTCACTCCGTGGAGTGAGGAAAGAAAAGGAGTTTTTTCTACTAGATCGCCTAGACGTCCAAATCCAATAGGTATAACTATAGTGGAACTAAGGAAAATAGATGGATGCACACTGGAAATCCAAGGAGTGGATATGTTGGATCAAACTCCAGTATTGGATATAAAACCCTATGTTGAAAAGTTGAATCCTGAAAATTTATAGAGTAAGGCATATGAAAGAAATTTTGAATATGCCCAAATACAAAATAGCATTTGGATAATCCAAGTGCTATTTTGTATTTTTTTGTGATATTTTAAGGAAATATTAAGAAAACTCCTATGCGGTATTAATTATTTTACAGTATAATATGTAGAGGGCATAAATCCTAGTGTCAAATGAACAAATTGCATAATTACTTTCTATAAAAACCATCTACTACATGTAGTTTAAAAATCTTCAAAGCTATACCGCCAAATATGCTTATATCTTAAGTAATTAAATTAAGGATGATATTCGCATATGCAATTGTGCCAAGTAAGAGTTATGCAATTTCCTCAAATAACATGAACTGGGATATTTTAATACTAACAAATGCCTTTGGAATTAATTTAAGATGGTGATTAAATTGAAAAAATATCTAAACTATGGAGTTTTGGTTATACTACTTATCTCAACATTTTGGGTGATTTTTTCTAAACTCGACTTTAGAAATTTCTTATATGTGCTAGAAGCTAGTAACCCAGTATATCTAATAGGTGGAGTTATCTGTATGATATTGTTTTTGGGGATTGAGGCTTGGGTTTTAGATATTCTACTAAAGAGAGTCAATCCTGAAATAAAGTCCTTTACAGCAATCAAAATTACTTTAGTTGGGCAATACTATAGCTATTTGACACCCTTTTCAAGTGGGGGTCAGCCTGCACAGCTCTATGAGCTACGAAAGGATAATATACCCCTAACAAGTGGAACCGCCGTATTAGTTAGTAAATTTATATTATATCAGGTGACTGCAACAATATATGCTTTGGTATTAGCCATACTAAAGCTTCCCATGATTTTAGAAAATACAAAAATAGCTTCTACATTTATTTTTATCGGATTATTTATTAACACCTTTGGAATGACAGCTATTGTAATGATAGCTTTTAATTCAGATAAGATGAAAAAAGTAATTAAAAAAATAATCCTTTGGCTTAAATATATCCATATTATTAAGAAACCAGAACAGTGTATTGATAAGTCAACACAGTTTATAGATGAATATGTTGAATGCTTAAATAAGTATAAGGAAGACTGGGTTTTAACCCTAAGACTTTTTTGTGCTACCATTATTCAACTGACAGCTTTCTTTTCTATTACATTCTTTGTTTACAAGGCATTAGGTCTAAGTGGTACATCGATTTACCAAATCATTACTTTACAGGCACTGCTTTATATAGCTATTGTACTTATCCCTTCCCCTGGAACAGTTGGGGCAGCCGAGGTGGGATTTGCATTACTACTTAAGACAGTATTTTCATCCAACCTAATTACCGCGGCACTATTGCTATGGAGGTGCTTAAGCTATTATCTTGGATTGATCGTTTGTGGCATCTTTACATTTTATTTATATGTGTTTCAAAGGAGAGTGGGGGGAAGAATAGATGCATAAGTCAGCGGTTTTTTCTGTTGACTTTTTATTCCCCCAAACCGACTTGAGACTTTCCCACACATAAACTATACTGTTAGATAACAGCACAAAATGACAGGAAATAGTTTTTATCATCGCCTATAATATTATTTAAAGGAGGCAGGAACTTGAAATGGCTAAGTAGGTTGACCAATGCTTTGGATTATATTGAGGAGAATATTGAGGGCAAAATAGATATTTATGAGGTGGCTAAAATATCTTATTCATCACCATCTCATTTTCAAAGAATGTTTTATATGATAATGGATGTAACCATAGCAGAGTACATAAGAAAGAGGAAACTCACACTGGCGGCCCAGGAATTAGCTACATCTAGAGCTAAAGTAATAGATATAGCATTCAAGTATGGTTATGAGACACCAGAAGCTTTTAGCAAAGCCTTTAAAAATCTTCATGGTATACCGCCATCTGCGGCGAGACGACCGGGAATCAAATTAAAAGCCTATCCACGCCTTTCCTTTCAGATATCCATTAAGGGAGATGAGAATATGGATTATAAAATCATTGATAAGGATGCATATAAATTAATTGGAAAAAGTATAAGAGTATCTACTAAGGATGGAGAAAATTATATTAGGATACCAAAATTTTGGGAAGAATTTAATCGAAAAGGACTAAACAATAGGATAATGGAATTAACAGAAAAGAAAGATATGCTGGGCATATGTACGGATTATTGTGAAGACCTTCAGGAGTTGACTTATATAATAGCCGTTGAAAAAACAAAGGATGTTGAGCTGGGGGAATTTGAGGAATTTGAGATACCTCCATCCACATGGGCCGTATTTCAATCAATAGGGTCTATTCCTGATGCAATCCAAAGGGTATGGAAAAGAATTTATTCTGAGTGGTTTCCAGCAACGGGCTACGAACATTCCGGAGGGCCCGAAATGGAACTATATCCTAATGAAGGACTTTCTCCAAATGATGACGACTATAGATGCGAAGTGTGGATACCGATAATAAAAGATTAGAAAAGATACAGATAGTCAATGGAGCATATGACAGTTTCCATTGACTATTTGTTTGAGATTTATTTTAAGATTCACCCTAAACTCTCTATATAGAAGTGTGATTCTGAAAATTAATAAAAAGAACGTTCAATCCGACAAGAATATAGAGAAAACTTTATCTTCAAGCTTTGAGAAAAATTCTAACGCTCCCGTGAGGCGTCCATGCCTCATGGTCGCTGCAATGACGTCCTGTCATTTCTACGAATTTTTCACAAATCTTTCAGATAGTTTTCTTACTATATTCTTGAAGTCATTCTCTTTTCTTTTTATTAATTTTCTTAGTTACACATCTATATATGAAACTTTCTCTCTAGCTTAATTTTATATTTCTCAGGGAGTCCATAATGCAGATAGAGAAATAAAATGGATATTGGGAGCAAAGACAGGGTAACAATTATGGACCAATATAATTTTACAAATTGGTTTGTATGTAATGAAATAAAAGCCTCTATTACTATGCAACTGACGGTAAGGGCCAGAAGAATATAGGATACTATGTTAAGCCCTTTCTTTTTAGTTCGCTTAAAAAGATGAGCGAATATGATTGTAGTTAATGCAGCTATAAGAACGCATGGTAGGCCAATAGGTATAAACCATTCCAATTTGCCATTAAGTATATCTAAGAAATACAATAGAATTATGGTTGTGATACTTATTCCAATCACTGAAACCTTAAATTTAGGTATAAATCTAAATAAAAAGAATAAATAAATCCAGCTTGCTATTATACTGGCGGCACTGTACCTTGACCAAGTTAACTTACCTTCAAGTGAAAAATTCTGAAAAAACATAAGTTCAACAGAAGTTAAAAGAATTACTGAAATTATTATAAATATCCTTCGTTTACGTTTCTGAACCTTAGTAGGGTAAGAATTTTGTGGTGAAGGAAATCTATCTTCATTTCTTTCTTCTGGTTCTATTAAGGGGATATCAAAATCACATAGTGGACATTTTCTTACATTATAATCAACCTCAATACCGCATTTTGAGCAATAAGGCATATATACTCACTCCCTAATTCGTTTCAATTTTAACTGGTATATTCATTTTCCTCATTTTTCTAAAGAAAATCCTTTCCACATCCTTGGTATTTGTTAGTTTGCCAAAGGATATATATAGTTTATCTCTATAGCTAATGGAAGCTAATTTTATAATATTTCCTTGGCTTGGGGGAGGATAGAATTCAAACCTTTCAATATATTCTTCAATCTCCCTTGGTAAACTTATTTTTCCTATATTTGAAAAGCCGCTGGTATAACGACTCTCAGCAAAAACATTATATATTATGGGCATAATCATATTCTTTAATGCCAAAGGGAACAGCCTAAGTATAATGGATAATTCACTTTTTACATTCATTGTTATTTGCTGACTTATGTATCTTTTATCAACCTTAGCCTTCATAAAATGATGGACGTATTTGATGATTTCTTCAAAGCTATATACTCCAAGCCTAGGATCTATACTAGGAGTTACACTCATGAAAAAATTACGCATTGTTTTAGATGGATACATGCTTCTTAAGTTTATGGGAACATTAAGTATTATGGGCTTTATTAGCCGATTTCTCTTCTTAGGGGGCAGAGAATATATTACCTCTAAGATCGAGTGAAAGTAAAGGGCTAAAAGAAATTCAGTTAATGTAACATCAAATTCTCTCGCTTTTTCCAGTATGACTTTGACAGGGACTATACCCGTCACTATATGGTATATACCCTTAGATTCTAAAGGAAATGGGAACTGAAAAGCCCTATCATTTTTGCGTGGCTTGGGAATTTTCTTATTATAGTATTTTCTAAAAGCATCTTCATATTCTTCGTTATGGGGTTCTTGGGTGTATCTAAAAAATCCTTCCCCTCCCTTTATATTAAATTCTTTTAATCTAAAGTATTCTATAATCAGTGATTTAAGGAATATCAATGCACCAGTTCCATCGGTTATAGCATGGGAAAATTCCACTGAAATCCTTCGATTATAGTATAAGACCCTAAAAGGAAATCTACTCTTCTTTTTTACCTCCATGTTCATACATGGATAAAAGGTTTCCTTTTCTACCTTAGGAACCTTATCTGTATTTACAAAGTAATACCAAAAGACTCCTGCTTTGAGGTTAACTTGAAAATAGGGGAACCTTGGCATTAGATTATCAAGGGCCTTTTCTAAGACTTGGGGATCAACCATTTCAGTTAATGTGGCAGAAAATCTAAATAAAGTGCTTACTCTTGAAGACATTATAGATGGATATAACTTGCCGGCATTATCAAGGCGAAACCAGCTATTTTTTCTATAGGACATTGTTAGTAACCTCCAAGCTTATCATGGGTTATTTATATATGACTATTATATACTATATAGGGTTTTCATAGTATAACTTAACTTATACATGGACAAATATGCGATGTTTCTGGGCATTTTGGACTTGTATAAGTTAAAGTCTATACTAAAATCCCTATATAGGGTTTTCATAGTATAACTTAACTTATACTTAAATCCCTAGGGTTTCAATTTAATAAAATAAATATGCTATCTATAATTAGGGACTTCTTTAGAAAATAATTTTTGTTTCTTTGTAAAAATATAAAACTTATAACCAAAAGAGAGACATAATAATATAAAATAGTATATAGTAAGCCCATTATTGGAGGTAAATAAATGAAAAATTATGATGTAATAATTATTGGAGCAGGTCCAGCAGGGTTATTTGCTGGTATAAATTCAGGAGGAGAAAATAGAAGGGTCTTGATTCTAGAGAAAAATTCCTCTGCTGGAAAAAAGCTTTTGATATCTGGAGCAGGACAGTGCAATCTTACCCATGATGGGAGAATTATGGACTTTCTAAATTACTATGGAGATAATGGTAGGTTTTTAAAGCATTCCCTATTAAATTATACAAATGATGATTTACTGAACTTCTTTAGAAATAAAGGCTTGGATTTTATAAGTAATGAAAACGGGAAGATATTTCCAAGTACCCTAAAGGCAATAGATGTTCTAAATATATTGCTTCAAGAATGCGAGCGGAAAAAAACTGACATAAAATATAATCAAAGAGTAGAAGATGTTGATTATAATGAAAAGGACTTGAGCTTTTTTGTTAAAACGAATGGTGAAGAATATAAATCAAAATATTTAGTTATAGCCACTGGGGGCAAATCCTATATCAATACTGGTTCTACCGGTGATGGATATATCTTTGCAAAAAAACTTGGACATAGTATTGAAAAAACCATGCCCTCACTTACGCCAGTATATATAAAGGATTATCCCTTTTCTGAGCTTTCAGGGATTTCCTTTGAAGGTATACCAATTACTCTATGGAGAAATAATAAAAAGATTAAAGCATTTAAGGGAGATATCCTTTTAACCCATAGGAATATTTCTGGACCTGGAATCCTAAATTTCTCTAGGTATATTTTACCCGGCGATATAATTAAAATTAATTTTGTTGGAGCAGATAATGAGGAAGGATTTAGATCTAGGTTTATAGAAGATATTCAACAAAATGGTAAATTAATGGTAAGGACAATGCTAAAAGAATATTTCCTGCCAAAGAGATTTATTGATAATCTATTGAAGCTTGCTGGTATTGATGAAAATTTGAAATGTGCTGAGTTAAATAAAAAAACAAGAAATAATTTAATAGGAAAGCTTATGGGTTTTCCTATGGAGGTAAAAGCCCTAGGAGATTTTCATATTGCCATGGCTACAAGGGGAGGAGTATCCTTAAAGGAGATATATCCTAAGACATTAGAATCCCGTATTGTTACAGGATTATACTTTGCTGGGGAAGTTCTTGATGTAGACGGGGACACCGGTGGGTATAATATTCAAGGGGCCTTTTCAATGGGAAAATTGGTGGCAGAATCTATTATTAAAAGTATCGGGGGAGTATAAAATAATGGAAAAAAGATGTGATTGGGCTGGCAGTGATCCTATATATATCCAATATCATGATAAGGAGTGGGGAGTTTCAGTACACGATGATAGGAAGCATTTTGAGTTTATTATTTTAGAAGGAGCCCAGGCTGGTTTGAGCTGGATAACTATTTTGAAGAAAAGAGAAAACTATATAAAAGCCTTTGATAACTTTGATCCTCAAAAAGTAGCTGAATATGATGAAAATAAAATCAATGAGCTTCTAAATAATGAAGGAATAATTAGAAATAAGAGGAAAATTGAGGCTGCTGTGGCCAATGCCAAGGCTTTCTTAAAGGTACAAGAAGAGTTCGGGAGCTTTGATAAATACATATGGCAATTTGTTGGAGGAGAAACTATAAAAAATAGCTGGGAAATCTTAGATGAGGTTCCTGCTAAGACATGTGAATCAGAAGCTATGAGTAAGGATTTGAAAAAGAGGGGTTTTAAATTCGTAGGGCCGACTATTTGCTATGCCTATATGCAAGCCACGGGAATGGTTAATGATCATTTAGTGGATTGCTTTAGATATAAAGAAGTATAGAGAGGAGCGTTAATATGGAAGGGAAAGATTTGAAAAAACTTGTTATATTTTATTCTCTAGAAGGAAATACGAGATTCATAGCAGAAGGCATTAAGGAAATAACTGGAGCAGATTTATTAGAGCTTAAACCCATAAAGAATATAGATTCAGGAAAATTCATGAAATATATTTGGGGTGGAAGACAAGTTATTACAGGGAAAAAACCAGCTTTAAAATCCATCGATAAAAATCCAGATGATTATGACCTAATATTCCTTGGCTCCCCAATATGGGCAGGGAAATATGCTCCCGCTGTTGGTTCTTTTCTAGATAAAACAAAAATAAGTGGAAAGAAGGTCGCTTTCTTCTTTTGCCATGCGGGAGGAGGAGGTAATAAAGCATTTAAGATGCTAAGGGAAGAACTAAAGGATAATGAGATTTTAAGTGTAATGGAGTTTAAGGACCCATTAAAAAATGGCAAAGAAGAAGCCAAATCACAATTGAAGAAATGGATAGAAGAGATTATTTAAAAATAAAGAAGGGGCTGTCTCAAAGGACCAATTTTTTAATTCAGCCCCTGGGTGTTTCAAAATGAATGAATTTCGAGGTTTTAAAATTACACCGGCTTGGCTAGTACTTATGTACGTGCCAAGCCGGTGTAATTTCAAATAACAAAGAAATTCGTCATTCTGAGACACCCTCTTTATAGTTTTGACTGGAATTTCTATACCTATAACTCAAAAACTAGATAGATAGGAGCAATGTTTTTGATAGGGACAAATTATAATAACTAGGTCTATTTGTTAGCTCCTAATCATAGTTATAAATATGAATAGGAGGGGACTACATGACTAAAAGGATTTTCTTGCTTATTATTATCTTCTTTTCATTGGTAAGTATTGTGTATGCTGAAGAAGAAGGGTTAATAAAGGCAGAAGTATTGAATGTAGAAGAATACTCAAATAATGGAATCAAAACAAAGGTTGTTAAGGTCAAAATACTTGAGGGAGAGTATAAGGGAAAAGGAATTAATATACAATATATACCCGTTGAATATTCTTCCAATAGCTATGATCTTAAAAAGGGTAGCAGGGTTTTAATAAAGCTTGAGCTTGATGAAAATAGAAAAATAAAGGGAAGAATTATAAATGTGTCTAGAGAAGATCATCTAAGGATATTAGGGGGAATCTTCTTAGGGTCAGTAATTATATTTGGCGGTTTAAAGGGAATTCTTTCAGTGACTTCATTGGGGGTAACGGGATTTATAATAGTTAAGATAATGATCCCCTTAATAGTAGAAGGTCACAATCCAATATTTATATCAATCGTAAGCACAATAATTATTATACTGATAAGCTTTATTCTCATTTCAGGCTTTACTAGAAAAAGCCTTGTCGCCATACTGGGGACAGTGGCAGGAACTATTACGGCTGGGTTACTGGCCAAGATATTTACAGATTTATGTGCAATAACTGGATTTGGTAGTGAAGAGGTAAACTTTTTGATAACACATATGAATATAGTAATAGACTATAGGGGTCTATATTTCAGCGGTGTTCTTATAGGTGCTATAGGAGTAGTAATGGATGTAAGTATGTCAATAACCTCAATGATTTTTGAAATAAAAACCCATAATCCAAGCGTAGGCTTTGGAGGATTAATTAATTCGGGGCTGAAGGTAGGAAAAGATATAATGGCAACTATGGTAAATACACTTATATTAGCCTATGTAGGGGGTTCAATGCCCATACTCTTAGTATTTCATTTTATGAGGATGCCCATCAACGGGCTTATAAGTACAGAGATGTTGGCCACTGAGATAATTAGATCACTTTGCGGTAGTGTTGGATTGATATTGACGATACCATTTACTTCAATAATTGCAGCCATGATGGTACCCCAAAAAAAATATAAAAGAAGAGCCCATGTATATAAAAGATAGACAGTTCTAAGTAAGAGCTGTCTATTTTTTATTAATTTAGGAAATTGCATAATTACTTTCTATAACAACCATCCATAGCATATAGTTTTAAAATCCTAAAAGCTAAACCATCAATTATGCTTATATTTTAAGGGATTAAATCAAGGATTATATTCCCATATGTAACCTAGCCTATTAAGAGTTATAAAATTCCCTCAATGAAAAAAACAAAAAAATATGTAAGAAAATATTTACAAGGAGCAAATGGTGTGGTATTATTTAATTGATATTGATAATTATTATCAATGTTTTTCATCAAATTAAAGGGGGAAAAATAAAAGTGCCTAAATGTACTGAAACCTGCTTGTTAGCCTATAAAACAAATGACAATTTTATCGGATGGCTTGTTGAAATATTAGGGCCAGTACTTATAGGTTCAAAGCCTGCTGAATTGCTTAGCTTTCCAAAGCATGATAAGCACGTTCTCAGAAAAATTGAGGATATACATAAGCATATAGGAAAATGTAAAAGGATCACATACAAGTTATTTAATTTTAAAAATAATAGTATAAAAATCCTATTCTATAATCCTAAAGCTTTAGATAAAAATTTAAAGGATTTTAGAAATATGAAATTTTTAAAAACCCTAGGGTATCCTCGAAGATATGATTTAGATACCTATGTAGAATTTATTGTAGAAAAAATGAGAAATGGTGTAATTCCCCATGAAATAGGAGTCTTCTTAGGATATCCATTGAAGGACATAATGGGATTTATAGGGCATCCCTCCCTAAAGCTTACTAAAATTAATGGGTGGAGAGTTTATGGAGACCCTACCTTATCAGACAAAAGGCTCAATGAATTTTTAGAAGCTAAAAGCAGGATAAGAAAGCTTCTTCAATCCAATAAGCCGGAAAAACTTTTGGCTTTTATATAGAAGTCATTAAGAGAGCAAATTGCATAATTACTTTCTATAAAAACTATTTGCTGCATGTAGTTTTAAAATCCCTAAAGCTATACCATCAAATATGCTTGTATCTTAAGTAATTAAATTAAGGATGATATTCGCATATGCAATTTCCTCAAGATACTTGTTCAGTTTCTATATAAAAATCAGTTAAGTTTATATTCAAAAAACTGTGCTATTAAGCTGTAATGTAGAGATTCTAGTTAAAAATTTAATTTATATATATCAAAAATCCCCAGAAACATTGGATGCTTGCATATGTACAGATTAAGATTTATCCTAGACTCTCTATATATTTCAGCAAAATATATATATAAAATGGAGGTAATTTAAATGAAAAAAGCAACTATTATATACTGGAGTGGTACTGGTAATACTGAAATGATGGCAAATGCCGTTGCAGAAGGAGTAAAGGCTATAGGAAATGATGTAGAGGTAGTTAGTGTAGAGGATGCCAATAAAGATATGGTTATAAATTCTGAATTGATAGCTCTTGGCTGCCCATCTATGGGAGCAGAAGTTTTAGAGGAAGAGTTAATGGAGCCCTTCGTTGAGTCCCTTAGTGATGTAGATTTTTCAGGTAAGAAAGTTGCTCTATTTGGTTCTTATGACTGGGGCGATGGAGAATGGATGAGAAGCTGGGCAGAAAGAATGAAAGAATATGGAGCTAGTTTAGTGGAAGAAGAAGGTTTAATCGTTCACTTAACTCCCGACGATGAGGGTATAGATGATTGTAAGGCATTAGGAGAGCAGTTAGCAAGGGCATAAATAATTCCCTAGGGAATTGGTAAAACAAGTGCAATTGTTATATGGTTTCTACGGAGGATGAAATGGTTCATGATATAGAAGAACTATCAGAAGACTTTGAAGTGTATCATGATATAATCCAGTGTTTAGTAGGAGCGCTTGAGGCAAAGGATTTATATACAAGAGGACATTCCAATAGAGTAGGGGATATGTCATACGAGCTTGCAAAGTGTATTGGAATAAAAGGAGAAGAACTTAATACTATACATATAGCTGGACATTTACATGATATAGGAAAAATCGGTGTACCCGATAAGATATTGAATAAAAAGGGGAAGCTTAGTGAAAGCGAATGGAAGGCAATCAAAAGACATCCTAGAATTGGTAGCGATATTCTAGATTGCTCCGATACTCTTAGGGTCATATCTAAGCTTGTTCTACATCATCATGAAAGATGGGATGGTAAAGGATACCCCTGTGGTTTAAAGGGAGAAGATATTCCCTTAGGATCTAGAATTATAACTATATGTGATTCTATAGATGCTATGATATCACAAAGAGCTTATAGGAAACCCATGTCTTGGGAAACATGCAAAAAAGAAATTCAAGATAATAAGGGTATACAATTTGATCCCTTTATAGTTGAATCAATGGATGTATTGTGGGAATATTGGCAACAAAGGTATTATTGCAAATAGATATGTATTTTTCCCTTTATAAGGGGCTGGCTATAAAAAGTATATCTTAAGCTTAACCCCATGGTGTTTCACGATGAATGAAGTTAAAGATTCTAAGATTCATTCATCGAGGGATGCCTTTTTTTTATTTTTAACTGCATCTATTATTCAAAATATCGATCAGCTTTTTGGAATCAATGGTAATGACACCATTATTTTTCACTTCGATTGCACTATTATCGGCAAGGGCATTAAGTTCACGGTAAAATGAAGTTCTACCTATACCTAAGTATTCACAAAGAGTACTTTTAGGTAGATTTAGACAACAATCCCTTGAAGAAGTTTTGGAGCATTCATTAAGTAAAAAGTGACAAATTTTCTGCTTGTTGTTGGATAAATTGAAAAATACGATCTTTGATATCAAAAACTTTATACGTCCATTCATATAGTTTAAATAGTTCTGAAGTAATATGGGTGAGTTTTTTAATAATGTCAGCAAACAATCTTCATTTATAAATAGAACCGTAGAATCTGTATTGGTTATGAAAGTAATTATTTCATGACTGTCATTATTTAAAAAGTAGGATAATCCAAAAACCTCCGAGGGCCTAATACATCTCAAGGGTAGGTGATTTCCATTTTCATAAAATATATTTACTGTTATTTCCCCCGATAGTAAAATGCCAATTCCTTTGAAATCGTGGTCAAAATCTAATAAAATTGACTTCTTCAAGTAGTTTCTTTTGAAGCAGCCCATGTTCAATATATTTTCTCTGGTATCTTTAGTAGAGATATTTTCAAATAAAGGGCAGCTATTGAGGGAATCTAATTCTTTGTCGTTTAAAATAATATCCATAAAAAAACCTCCATTGTGTTCCATCTGAAACAGATATTGAATTCAATAGATATTATACTATTAACGATAATGAAAATCAATATCAAACACAACTATAGGAGGTTGACGTATGAAAAAAAGAATTAGTGTATTTTTAATGTTGATATCATGCATTGCACTTGTAAGTATGGTAAGTGGATGTAGTAATAGCTCACCTGAAACAAAACCAGTACAAAAAGAAGAACAGGCTTCTGATAAAAATGAAGTAAAAACAGAGGATACAAATGAATCATTGGATAAACAAGCATCGGATGTGAAAGGGAAAACTATTATTGATCAAAATGAACGGGAAGTTGTTTTACCAGAAAAAACTGATAATGTAGTTATGACGGCGTTACCTTTACCTAGTATATATGCCCTTACTGGAGAATCCGTTGATAAAATTGTGGGCATGCATCCTGGGTCTAAAAGTGCCATAGAAAATTCTATCATGGGCAAGATGACGCCAGAACTCATAAATAAAGAAACAGGCTTCATAGAAGGAACTGATTTGAATATAGAAGAGGTGCTTAAGCTTGAGCCTGATATTGCATTTTATTGGGGTTCATATACAAATCAGCAAGAGCAATGGGAAAAGGCAGGCATACCTGCAATTGCAGTTAAGACACAGGGTGGAGGAGATGCCCTTGAAACCTTAAGCTCATGGCTCAAAATATTTGGAAAAGTCTTTGATAAAGAGTCTAAAGTAGATGAAGTAATAAAATATGGAGAAAAAACCTTAGCTGATATTCAAACAAAAACCGATGGAATTGCAGATGGGGAAAAATCAAAATCAGTAATATTATTTAAGCATAGTGAATCAGAGATTGTAGTACCTGGAAAAGGACATTACGGACAATTTTGGATTGAAGCAACGGGAGGATACAATGTAGCACGTGAGATTAATGTTACAGCTAATGTTAATATGGAGCAAGTCTATAAGTGGAATCCGAAGATAATATTCATTAGTAGCTTTACTGAAACCATGCCCCAGGATTTATATGATAATAATATAAAAGGACAGGATTGGAGTAAAGTAGATGCAGTGAAGAATAAAAGAGTATATAAAATACCCGTTGGGGTTTATCGTTGGTATCCACCAAGTGGAGATGTGCCTCTAATGATGAAGTGGATGGCCAAGCATCAGTATCCCGAGCTTTTCGAGGATTTGAATATGAAGGAAGAAACAAAGCAGTATTATAAAACTTTTTATAACTATGAATTAAAGGATGATGACGTAGAAGGTATTTTAAATCCTGCTAAAGAAGCTGCTAATGGTACCGGAGGGTTATCAAAACAGTAAGGAGAAGGTTTATGGATTTAACAGAAAAGGTATTGGGTGATATATCGCAAATAGAAGAGAGTGAAGTTAAGAAAAAAAGAAAAAGAACTATGGTGTTTACGGGTATGATAGTTGCGGCTATAGGCTGTATGTTGATTTCCCTATGCGTAGGAAGGTATAGGGTTACACCTTTGACGGCATACAAGGTACTTTTGTCAAAGATTATTCCTGTAAAACAAAGTTGGAGCGACATAGAGGAAACTGTTATTCTAAATGTCAGGTTACCTAGAATTATTTTAGCCATGTTTATTGGAGGAGGCTTATCAGCTGCCGGGGCTTCAAATCAAGCTATGTTTGGCAATCCCCTGGTAAGCCCCCATATTCTAGGGGTATCCTATGGTGCAGGATTAGGTGCCGCATTAGGGATATTATTATCCGGTAATATAGTTATTATACAGACTATGGCCATTATATTTGGTATATTAGGCATTATGCTGACCTACACAATCAGCAAGAAGAAATCTGGTATGCAGCTTTTTATGCTCGTATTATCAGGAACCATTGTCGGTGCATTATTCCAAGCTTTGATTTCCCTAATAAAATATGTTGCAGATCCAGAGGAAAAGCTACCTACTATTGTATATTGGCTGATGGGAAGCTTGTCGGGAACATCCGCAACTGATTTGAAATTGGGAATACCATTGATCACAATTGCGCTTGCAATGCTTTATATCATTAGGTGGAAGATGAACATATTGTCTTTACATGAAGATGAAGCGAAATCCTTGGGAGTAAATGTAAATAGGCTAAGGACTATTATAATTATTTCTACAACCGTTATTTCTGCCACAGCTGTGTCCCTATGTGGGATTATAGGATGGATTGGGTTAGTCATCCCCCATTTAGCTAGAATGATGGTAGGAAATAATCATAAGTATCTTATTCCAGCTTCCATATGCTTAGGTAGTTTTTACTTACTTATTATAGATAATATAGCAAGAACTATTACAGCCGCTGAAATACCATTATCAATATTGACTGCCATAGTAGGAGCGCCATTTTTTATCTTTTTATTACGTAAAACAGGAGGAAAATGGAATGATGCTTAAAGTAGTTAACGGTACATATGGGTATGATAAAGGCCCAAATCTTTTTTCAAATCTAAGCTTTAAGGTTGAAACGGGAGAAATACTTACTATACTTGGGCCTAATGGTGTAGGGAAAACGACCTTACTGAAATGTATATTAGGACTATTTAAATGGAGAAAAGGGAATACAATTATAAATGATTTAGAAGCAGATAAGATAACGGCTTCGGAGTTTTGGAAGGATATAAGCTATGTACCCCAAGCTAAAAGCATGATATTTCCATATACTGTATTGGAAATGGTCTTGATGGGAAGAGCGCCTTATCTAGGATCAATGTCTTCACCCCGTAAAGAGGATATAGCTATTGCCAAAAGAGCCATTGAAGAGGTGGGGATATCAAGGTTAATGTACAAATCCTGTGGGGCCATAAGTGGTGGGGAGCTTCAGTTGGTACTCATAGCCAGGGCATTGACTTCAGCTCCCAAAATATTGGTCTTAGATGAGCCAGAATCTAATTTGGATATGAAGAATCAGCTTTTAGTGCTTGGGATAATAGAAAAGCTCAAGAAGGGAAAAAACATTTCTTGCATTATCAATACCCATTATCCTAATCATGCACTGCGTATTTCCGACAACACATTGATGTTAGGTGGAAATGGCAGACATCTATTTGGGAATACCCGTGAAATTATTACAGAAGAGAATATTAAGGCATTCTTTGAAGTGAAAACTCGAATAATTGAATGGGAAAATGAGGGGGAAAAAGCACAAATGTTGTTTCCTGTAAAGCTGGCAAATGAAATATAAAGGGGAGTAGTGTTATGAGAAAAATTGCTGTATATGGTAAAGGTGGGATAGGTAAGTCTACAATAACTAGCTCCTTAGCGGCGGCAATATCACAATTGGGTTATAGGGTTGTACAGATTGGCTGTGACCCAAAGGCAGATTCCACGATTAACCTTACCAATGGTAAAAGGCTAACACCTGTCATCCAATATCTAAAGGAGAATGGTAGCTGTGAGTCTTTAGATGAGATCGCTGTTAAAGGATATAACGACATAGTCTGTATAGAGGCTGGAGGACCTACGCCTGGTATTGGATGTGCAGGACGAGGAATAATTATGGCATTTGAGACCTTGGAGGATTTAGATGCCTTTGAGGAATTTAAACCGGATTTCGTATTTTATGATGTTCTAGGAGATGTAGTTTGTGGTGGCTTTGCAATGCCTATTAGAGATGGATATGCAGATGAGGTTATTATCGTTACATCGGGTGAAAAGATGGCCTTATTTGCAGCGGGTAATATAAAGATGGCTATTGATAGCTTTGGAGATAAGGGCTATGGCAAACTACGAGGGGTGATATTGAACAAAAGAAATATTGAGAATGAGGAAGAAATCGTTTCAAAATATGTAAAGGACATGGATACTAAAATCATAGGCATTATACCGAGGGATGGAAATATTCAAAAATATGAAGAACAAAACATGACTGTTATTCAAGGAGATATGGAATTGCCTATATCACATAAGATAATGGATATAGCAAAATCTATTGTTGAAGGTAGTGAAATTCAATGAAGAAAGAAATATTCAGCATACCTATAACTAATTTAAAGGAAGAAGTTAGAAATAGGGGTAATAGAATCTATCCTGAAGATGCCTTGCATTATTGTTCACCTAGTGTTGGGGGTTGGGGAGTGGTAAGAGTCGCCTGTCTAGTGCCAGAGTCCGTGGTATTGTTTGTTATACCACAGGGGTGTGGAAGACATGGGGCAATAGCATCCATGATGCACGACTACAATAAACAATTATTCTATCTGTATATGTCTCAAGTAGATATAATTACAGGCGAGCATATGAATAAGATCGATAAAGCAGTTGAGTCAATACTAAACAAGGTAGAAAAAAAACCAAAGGCCCTTGTTTTATGCTGTACATGTACCGACGATTTATTAGGTTCAGACTATGAAGGCAAAGCAAAGGTTCTAGAGGAAAAGTTTGATATAGATGTACGGATTGGACGAATGAATCCTATTAGAAAAGAAAGTAAAAGACCACCGGAGTTAATGATTCAGAAAACCATTTATGATTATCTAGATGAAGTACCAAATGAAAAAAAGGATACTATTAATATTATAGGGAGCTTCAACGGTTTTGCCAAGGACTGTGAAATCAATGATATCCTTAGACAAGCTGGTATGGAAGATATCCTTCACATAAGGGATTTCAAGACCTATGAACAATATCATGGGATGAGTAGGTCAAAGTATAATCTACTAATAAAGCCCGGGGGGAAAATGGCAGTCAAAGAAATGAAAAAAAGGTTTAAGATACCCTTTGCCGATGTACCAGTGGCCTATAGACTAGATGGAATAGAAGAGAACTATATGAAAATAGAGCAGCTTTTAGGAAAATCCCTTGAATATAAAAAATATAGAAAAGCCGCCGAAGAAATAATACGTGATAAGGTGAAAACACTTGGAAGATTATCTGTAGCCGTTGGAGCCACAGCAAATGCATGTCCCTTTGAGCTTGCTAGGGAGTTAGTGGAAAGAGATTTTCATGTACCCTATATTTTTGCAGATCAGCTTCTTCCTTCCGATGAAGTACATGTTGATTGGCTTAAAGAAAATGCACCCTATATAACGGTATATTCTACCATGAGTCCCACGATGGCATTTTTCTTAGAAGAAAAGAAAAAAGTGGATTTAGCCATAGGTTTCGATGCAGGATATTTTTGCTGCGGTTCAAAAACAGTTCCCTTATCTTTAGATGAACAGCTTTATGGGTATGAAGGTACTAAAATATTATATTCTAGAATGCTAGAAGTTTTTGAGAATCCCCAGGACTTAAAGAAAGAAATGTATCAATCGGGAATGGTAATTTAAGGAGGCAAACATGAAAGGATTATATAGTGTATTACCGCCCTTTGCACCGGACTATTCTGGAGTCAGTTCAGTATTTTTTGAATTGGGTGGAGTAATGGTTATAAATGGTGCAGATGGTTGTACGGGAAACGTAACTGGATATGATGAACCAAGATTTTATAACAGCTCAGCCTGTGTTTGTAGCTCTGGACTTAGGGAGATACATGCAGTGACAGGGGATGAGAGCTTTATTATTGAGCGACTCAAAAATGAAAAAGGGGAGTTTGTTGCATTGGCATCTACACCTACACCCGTTGTTATAGGTATGGATCAAATGGCCCTTGCCCAGAAAATTTCTTCGGAGCTTGGTGTCCCCGTTTATCATTTTGACACAACAGGGACCTATACATATGAAAAGGGAGCGTCGGAGGCCCTTGCCACAATTGCTGAAAACATGTTAATTGATACTGATGAAAAAATAGATGATAGTGTTAATCTCTTGGGGGTGACTCCCCTAGATTATTGGAATGAAGCTCAGCTTGAAAATATCAAAGGAGCTTTGAGGGAAAGGGGAATACATATTAATTCTTGTTGGGCTATGGGTTCGTCCTTAGAAGAAATTAGACATTCACTAAAGGCTAAGGTCAATCTTGTACTTTCCATATCTGCCCTTGAGGCGGCAAGGATTATGAAGAAAAAATATGATATGCCCTATGTAATAGGTGTTCCTATTGGAGCAAATTATTCCGATGTGGTGGCGGATGAAATCAAGGGAAATATAGATTCAGATACAAAGAAAAAAGAGATAATGAAAAAGGCGTCTAATGTAAATAAAATCCTTATTATAGGGGATCAAGTCCTTTCCAATTCCATAAGAAATGCAATAAAACTTGAATATGACATTGAGGATATAAAGGTAGTATCCTTTTTTCATATGGACAGGGATTTAATGGAAGACACCGATGAATTTATTGATTCAGAGGATTGTTTAGAGGAATTACTAAAAAAATCTGACTTTGATCTAATTATTGGAGATCCATTATTCAAAAAATTTCTTAGTGCAGATGAAAAGAAAAATTATGTTGAACTACCTCATTTAGCCGTGTCTAGTCGATTATATTGGGATAACTATGTCTGTCATACCGGGGAAGCCGGTATGGAGTTTCTAAGAAAGTCAATATAAAAAAAATGTGAGGAGGTACATGGAATGAAGAAATTGATTACCATAACTTTAATGGTAATACTTGGGATATCCATTGTTGGATGCAAGGCAGAAACAAAGGATGATGTGACAAATGCTAGTGAAACTAAGAACAAAATAGAAGAAAGTAAAGATGCCACAGCTCAAAAACAAGAAAATGAAAAGGAAACAAAGTCAAGGGTAATAATAGATCAAAATGGTCGTGAAGTCGAGATGCCAGATAAAATTGAGAGAATTGTTACAGGAAGGATATTACCATTTCCTGCTGTTTGGTTTTTAGCTACTGGATCTACAGATGAAATTGTAGGAATTCATCCCGCATCAAAAAGTGCAGCGGAAAACTCAATACTCAAAAAAATGGCTCCATCTATATTAGAAGCTAAAACAAATTTCATACAGGGAAATGAAATGAACATTGAGGAGATATATAAGTTGAATCCTGATATTGTTTTTATGTATGGAGACTCAGGTAATAAATTGGATGAAATTGAAGGCAAGGGTATAAATGCGGTTGGAATAAAGACTATGTCCATCGCCAAGGGTGATTCCGTAGAAACTCTTAATTCTTGGTTGGAGCTGCTTGGTCAGATGACTAATCAAGAGGAAAGAGCTGGAGAAATAATTGACTATGGACGAAGAGTGCAACAGGGGATTGACAAGAAATTGGAGTCCATGGAAGAAGACAAGAAAAAGAAAGGACTAATGATCTTTACTTATGCCGATAAAGGTATAGTTGTTTCCGGTAAAGGATTTTTTGGAAATCACTGGCTAAAGGCTACCGGTGCTGTTGATGTGGCAGAAAATGATATCAATATAAAAAGTGCTGTAAATATGGAGCAAATATATAAATGGAATCCAGAGATTATTTACATAACCAACTTTACTGATGTACAGCCCGAGGATTTATACAATAATACAATTGATGGACAGGATTGGAGTAAAGTAAAGGCTGTACAGAACAAGCAGGTATATAAGATACCCCTTGGAATATATAGATGGTTCCCTCCCTGTGGAGATTCACCCCTTATGTTAAAGTGGCTGGCACAAAAGAATTATCCTAAAATATTTAATGACTATAAAATAGAGGATGAAATAAAGACCTACTATAAGGAATTTTATGATTATGAGCTGACCGATGATGAAGTAAATAAAATACTAAATCCATCGAGAGCAGCCTCTGAAGGATATAATTAGAATAGTACTAAGGCGTCGAAGGACGCCTTAGGCTGTTGACAAATCCGAATTTCTTCGTTGTTGCTTCAGCCCAGAACCCTTACGTATGTTTGTATACGCTACGGCCTCTGGGTTTCAGCACGCCTCGAACTTCAAATTTCTCAACTGCCTGACATCTTGTTGACTTTGTCAACAATCTGAGGCGTCGAAAGACGCCTTTATTTCTATATTATCATTTCATAGTGTTTCTCACACAAGGAATAAAAATAATCATCATCAAAGTCATGTAAAAACTCCCAATTAGGATACAGTAATCTGCAATCATTTTCTTTAGCTAAATGTGGAAGCTCCACATGGGGGTCACATGGAATTACGGCACCCGCCGATGTTAAAAGTTCTTGATGGGATTTTCCAAGGATATTTTCCAGTATCCATTTAGTACATAAAGGATCGCTATCCTTTTTAAAAGCATAATATGAGGGGATTGCCACGGCACCTTCTCTAGGCCATATGGCAGTGATATTGTTTATTCCCGATCTCATTGCAAATATGGTTGGAACAATGGATATAGGAGCTTCACCAGTCATGACCTTTCTAAAGGCGGCAGCTGGCATACTAGTAATAATGCTATTTTTTGCAAATTCCTCAGCCTTTTCTTTTCCATATAAATACCATATAGATTTTAGTAAAGACCTACCGGCAGAGTTATGTATCCCTCCAAAGGCTATTTTGTTTTTATAATATGGATCAAGTAATTCCTCGAAGCTATGGGGGATTTTTTCCTCTGGAATTAAATTTTTATTTACCACAAATATAAGTGGAATTATGATAAAAGGAGCAAAAATCCCAGAAGGATCAACGATATTAGAGTTTGATATTTCAGCTCTTAAAGGCATTGAGCCCCTTATATTAGAAAACCTGTCACTCTCACTTGGGATTAGACCCTTATCTTGAAAAATATCTAAATCTGTTGAAATAACTAGATCGGCTTTTATAGTATTTTCAGATAAATCCTCCATAATTTTTTCTCTCAATCCCATTCTTCTTCCTAGACCATAGTATTCAAAAACTATACTATCTTCTTTTTTTGAATCCTTTAAGGAATCACCTATATATTTTTCTTCCTTTGTACTTAAAAGGCATACATTATTCCAATACACTTTGAAGCTCATAACATCCCTCTTTCTTTAATTCTTTTCCTATTCGCAAATCATTTCTAATTCCAGCTGTTATTTTATTAATATCGTGGAGATCTTTAAGTAAGCCTACCTCATATTGATTTCTATTTATTATTTTTGATATACCGCCATTCTTCATTACTATTCTTTTATCACCATATAGGGCCAATAGGGGGTCATGGGTAACAACGAGAACGATTTTATGGGAATCTACAAGAATTTCCATAGCTTTTAGCCTATCAATACCGGCGTTCTCAATTTCATCGATCAATATTATGGGAGTGGTTCCGTTTATAGCCACGTCGGCTATCATTAAGGCTCTGGATTGTCCTCCACTTAGCTTAGTCAATGAATAGTCTCCATGGATTTTTTCCCCACTAAGCTCGTTGGCACATTGGATGATTTCCTGGGTGGATTTACTTAAGTTATTAAAATTAGTACACTGTAAACGCATTTTAAGAAAACTTTCTACGGACATGTCCAGTATAAAATGCATGTTTTGTGATAAATGGGATACGAGTCTATTTTGATAGCTGGTTCTATAATCATCCGGGGAAAGACCATCATCAAGAAGAATTTTACGTTTGGTAAGTCCAAAACCATCACTTAGGCATTCAATATCTTCAATCAACTGGGTTTTACCTGAGCCAGTGGGGCCAACTATAGTATAAATATTACCCTTTTCTAGGGTGAGCCTTTTCACTGGCTCTTCACTTCCTGTTTTGTCATTGCCTCCAACAATCATTAACCTATTAAACATAACTAAATTCACTTCCCTTGGAAAAATCCATTTTATTTATAATTCCCTGTTGATAAGTATTTCCTATTCTTATTTCACCCACACAATAGGAGCATGTTGCACTTGGCATGCTGTGACGAAGGGAGTCCCCTTCAATGGTGTCATAATCGGAAGAATTTAAGATGACATTGCCTATTTTTTGGCTTCCAAACCCGCTTAATCCATTGGCCTCTAAAATCTTTGCATTAGGATTAAGACCCATTAGATTATATACAAATACTTCTCTTTCTGCCTGTGAAACCATATCAACCTTTGATATGAGGATGATATCAGCCGTTGTCACTATTGGGCCTAGCTTTTCAGGAACCTTTATACTCGATAAGCAGTCGATTACACATATATTTAATGCACGATCGATAAATGGAGCGCATCTATTGCACAGGCCTGCGGTTTCAACAATGAGATAATCTGCTCCCTTTTCCTTAGCCCAATTGAAGATTTCTATAATATTTATTGCTAAAAAGTGATCTGGACATAAATTTTCACTTAAGCCAGTGATTACTGGAATATTCAAAGCTTCATATATTTTTTGATCATCGCTTTTTAAACAATCTAATTTAGCTACCGCCATTTTTATATCAAGACCCTTTAAATACTTTATGGTTTTAAATAGAATTGATGTCTTTCCTGAGGCTGGGGCTCCAGCTGTGATAATTATTTTCATAAAGCACCTCCAAAACGATAATGATAATCTCTTGCAATTATGAATAAAGTATAATATAATCTTTGAAAGGAATCTGTCTTATATAAGACATTTTGGGGAGAAAAATAATATGTATGATATAATTAAAGGTAATCCCATCTTTGATGGAGTCAGTGAGGACCAACTGAAAAAAATATTTAACAAAATACATCACAGGATAGTTAAATACTCTAAAGGGGAAACTGTATTTACAGAATCTGATTTTAAGCCTTCAATGGGTATCATATTAAGGGGAATGGTAGAAGCCCAAAAGCTTCATTATTCGGGAAAGGTTATAATTCTTAATAGAATGAACAAAGGAGATATTTTGGGTATATCTGCACTTTTTAATAATAAGAATTACTATCCCTCTAGGATCGTGGCAAAAAATAATTGTAAAATACTTTTTATATCCCAGGAGGAATTACTAAAGATATTTGAAATGGACTTTACTATTTTACAGAGGTATTTGTCCTTTATTAGTGACAAAATATATTTCCTAAATAAAAGAATAGAGGGTTTTACCTATGAAAGCATTCAAGAAAGGGTGCTTTGCTTTCTTGAAAGTGAGAGGGAAAGACAAGATAATCAAGATGAAATAGTCATAAGATATTCTAAACAGGAGTTGGCAGAATATCTATGTATAAGCAGGGCTTCACTATATAGAGTTCTTAATGATCTAGCAAAGGAAGGCTTAATCAAATGGGAGAAGAATAAAGTTAAGTATCTTTAATACTCCTAAATAGTACTTATTTTTTTGACAATATTAAAGTCGTTGACAACTATATAAAAAAGTGTTAAATTGATAATGATTATCAAAGAACTGAGGGGGGAATAAAATGAATAAGCTATTTAAATTTACTGCCGTGGGGTTAATAATTATTTTATCTGTAATGGCCTTTGCCGGTTGTTCTAGCACGACAAAGGTTGCTACTTTAAAAGGCCCTACGGGTATGGGAATGGTAAAAATGATGGAAGATAGCGAGACAAAGGGAAGCAATGGAAATTACGAATTTGTAGTATCTGGGGCCCCAGATGAATTGGTAGGAAAGGTTATAAATGGAGAAGTTGATATTGCTGCTTTGCCAACAAATCTAGCATCTATTATTTATAAAAAAACAGAAGGACAAATACAGCTGGCGGCAGTGAATACAATGGGTGTTTTGTACATACTTGAGAATGGAAATGAAATAAAGAGCATAGCTGATTTAAAGGGTAAAAAGATATATGCCAGTGGTAAGGGAGCTACTCCCGATTATGTACTTAGATATGTTTTAAAGAAAAATGGAATTGATCCCGACAAGGATGTGGAGATAGATTTTTCCATGCAGCATGCTGATCTAGCAGCAATGGTTGCAGCAGGCGATGCCGCCATAGCACTTTTACCTCAGCCCCATGTTACCGTAGCCCTTATGAAAAATAAGGATATGAGAATCGCACTGGATATGACTGAACAATGGGAAAAGGTATCGGGAGATGAAAGTAAGCTTGCCATGGGTTGCATAGTTGTACAGAAGGATTTTGCTGAGAAACATAAGCAGACCCTAGATAAGTTTTTAGATGAATATAAGGCTTCAGTTGATTGGGTAAATGCAAATAATACCGATGCGGGTGCTTTAATAGAAAAGCACGGTATCCTTCCTAAAGCAAAGATAGCCGAGATGGCGATACCAAAATGTAATATTGTATTTGTTGATGGAAAGGCTTCTAAGGATATGTTACATGGATTTTATGACATACTTTTTAATTTCAATCCTAAATCAATAGGAGGAGAAGTTCCAGGTGGAGAATTTTATTATATCAAAGAATAATAAAATAACTAAAATATGGGTCTTGGTATTTTGGATATTAGTTTGGGAGATAGCTTCTTTAATAATAAGTAAAGAGGTGTATCTCCCTTCACCTATTAGTACATTAAAGGCATTAATGGGGTTAATAGTACAAGTGAAATTTTGGAATAGCGTTTTTATGTCTATACTCAGGGTAGCAATGGGATTTATTATTTCCTGTATAGGTGGAATACTTATTGGAATAATTTGTGGACTTAATAGATTTTTTTATGAGCTTTTCAACCCCCTGGTAATAACAATAAAATCTACTCCAGTCATATCCTTCATAATCATTGCACTTATATGGTTTGAAGCTGGTAATGTCCCTATCTTCATATGTTTTTTAATGTGCTTCCCAGTCATTTGGACCAATGTGGTTCAAGGTATAAGAGGTGTAGATGGGAATTTACTTGAAATGGCAAAAATATATAATGTAAAAAAATCCTTAGTTATAAGGGATATTTACGTACCTTCCATTACGCCCTATATTTCAGCTGGGATTACCATGAGCCTTGGATTAGGTTGGAAGGTTACTGTGGCTGCAGAAGTGCTAAGCAGTCCCAAATTTGCAATAGGAATGCATCTATATAATGCCAAAGTATACTTGGAAACTCCCGAGGTATTTGCTTGGACGGGTGTAGTTATATTACTTAGTTTTGGATTTGAGTATCTATTTAAATCCATGATTAAAAAGAGGCGATTATTAAACCCAGATTATTCATAGTAAGTTTAAAAATATGGGAGTAGTTTTGATTTCTAAGATGTTTATCAAGTCCGAAGGCATACCAAAACGGTACGTGGAGAATTTGATGAATGCCTTAGAAACAAAAGGACGTAGTAGATTTTTAAATTTCTATGAATAATATGGGTTAAAGGATGTGTAGCTTGTGACAATCAAAATAAGTGACTTGAATAAGGAATATGAGGGGCTAAGGGTTTTAAATAATTTTAATATAGAGTTTGAAGAAGAAAAGATAACAGCATTGTTAGGCCCATCGGGCTCAGGTAAAACCACTCTACTAAATATAATCTCAGGATTAGAACAATATGATTCTGGGGATATTGTAGGTTTAGAGAGAAAGAAGTTCTCCTATATTTTTCAAGAGGACCGGCTTTTACCTTGGTTTTCAGTGGAGGAAAATATTAAATTTGTCCTAAAAGGAGATAATACTGAGGAAGAGACAGACAATATTACAGATAAGTATCTAAGGATAGTGGATTTAGAGGAATACAGATATTATCTTCCAAAGCAGTTAAGTGGTGGAATGAAGCAAAGGGTTTCTATTGCTAGAGCATTTGCCTATCCCTCGGATATTTTACTTATGGATGAACCCTTTAAGGGACTAGATATGGAGCTGAAGACCAATCTGATGAAATCCTTTATTTCACTTTGGAATGAGGATAAAAGAACGGTTATTTTTATCACCCATGATATGGATGAAGCCATGCTGCTTGCCGATTATGTATTTATACTGGAGGGCAAGCCCTTGGGTATCAAGGAAAGGATAGTTACCCCCATTAGAAAATAATTAAAAATAAGAAAATTCTATGACCATTTTCTTGAAGGATATAATAATCAACAAGTTAAGTGATTCTAAACACTGGAGAACTTGTTGATTTTTTATGTCCTTTATTTTATTATCTTTTTTTGAAAAATAGACTATTAAGCAAATCCCATAATTAATTTCTATATTGGGCTTATCTAAGTGAGCGTCATACAATTTCCCCTATTGAATATTTTTACTGCTAAATTTGGCGAAAAATAGAAAAAGTTGTCACAAAAAATGGAAAACGTATTGACATGAATAGAATATATTGGTAAAATTGATAACGATAATCATTATTGATTATAAAGATATATATTTTGATAATATTATAAAATCCCATATTATTAACATGCCATATATAGCATAAATCATTTTAAATTCTTTTTATAAAGTAACTAAAGAATAATAATGGAAAGGGGAGTGTTATGTCAAAATTTTATTGTATAGGGGTAGGATCAGGTGATCCAGAATTATTAACTATTAAAGCAAAAAACATACTGGAAAATATTGATGTAATATTAATGATGAGAGGCTCAGATGATAAAAAGAGCATTGTTTGTACCATTATTGAGGATTGTTTGAATTCAGAAGCTGAAAAAATATTTATTGATTATCCAATACAGATTAATCATAACGTCCTTATGCAAATGGGAGAGAATATAGCAAGCATCATTAGTGAAAATGTTGAAAATGGGAAAAATGTTGCACTTGCAATATTAGGTGATCCTAGTGTATATAGTACATATGGGTATGTTCTTAAAAACATACCACCAGGAATACCAATAGAAACAGTACCAGGAGTTACATCTTTTTGTGCAGCGGCGGCAATTACAAATAGACCCCTAGTTGAAACAAATGAAATACTATCTATTATTCCCCTTGAAGCTTCTAGTGAAAAAATTGATTCTGTACTTATGGAAAGCGATGCTATTGTAATGATGAAACTAAATGATAATGAAGAAAAAGCAGTTAAATTTTTAGAAAAATATGGATTGGATTCCCAAGGAGTATTGGTACAGCGTTGTGGATTCTCCGATGCTTCGGTTAAAGAAGAAGTTATAGATGCATTAAAGGAAAACAAAGAGAGATTATCAATTCTATTGACACGAAAAGATAAAAAGGAATGATAGGAAAATGATATTTTCCTATACATTACAATTAATTAAAAAGGGAGATTAGCATGAAAAAAATAGCTATATATGGAAAAGGCGGTATTGGTAAATCAACAACTGTATCTAATTTATCGGCGGCATTATCACTTAATGGATATAAAGTTATGCAAATAGGCTGTGATCCCAAGGCAGATTCTACTGAAAATCTTTTGGGTGGAAAATCTATATCCACTGTATTAGATGTTATAAAAGAAAAGGATGATGATATAGGGCTTGAGGATATAGTGTTTGAAGGATATAATGGGATTCTTTGTGTAGAGGCTGGCGGACCTACTCCAGGTATTGGATGTGCCGGTAGGGGTATAATTACTGCATTTGAAAAGCTAGAGGACCTGCATGCTTTTGAAATATATAAACCAGACGTAGTAATTTATGATGTGCTGGGAGACGTGGTATGTGGCGGATTTGCTATGCCCATACGTAATGGATATGCCAGTGATGTTTATATTGTTACATCTGGGGAGAAAATGAGCATATATGCAGCAAAGAATATAGCAAGTGCCGTTGGACAGTTCAAATCTAGAGGATATGCTAAGTTAAGTGGCTTGATTCTGAATTCAAGAAATGTAAAAAATGAAGTAGAATTAGTAAATGATACAGCAAAGGAAATAAATACAAATGTAATTCATCATATACCTAGAAATCCCTTGGTTCAAAGAGCTGAAAATGATGGAAAGACTGTGGTTGAAGCTTTTCCTGATTCAGATATGAGTAAGATTTATTATGAACTGGCGAAAAAGATATAAAAAGATTGAAAAAGGATATTCAGAAGGGGGAAGAAGTAAAATACGTATTTGTAACAATTATAGTGGCATATATCAGCATAGCCATTGATAACGATTATCGATTTCAAAATGAAAGGGGAGATTCAAATGAAGAATGGAAAAATGACAAAAATATTTACTTTGTTTCTTTGTATTTTATGCATTATTTCCTTGGGGGGATGCAGTAATAAACAAGAAACAGTAAAAAAAGAAGAAACGGTGAAAAAAGAAGAAACAAGGATAATTGTTGACCAGATGGGAAGGGAAGTAGAAGTACCAAAGGAAATAAAAAGGATTGTTACTTTACCTATACCACTTCCATCAATTATCTATGCCGTTGATGGAAGCGGGGACAAAATCGTAGGTATGCATCCAAAATCTATGAGTGCAGTTGAGGATAGCACTTTGAATGTGTTGGCCCCAGAACTTAAAGCGGCATCAACTGAATTTGTAGAAGGTGGTTTTACAGTTAACACGGAAGAACTTTTAAAACTAAATCCAGATGTTGTTTTTCAGTGGACCCATCAGGAAAAAGAGATAAAAAAAATGGAGAATGCTGGTTTGAAGGTTATAGGCGTAAAGTATGGGACTCAAGATGATTTAGAGACTTGGATAAATATGCTTGGTGAATTGTTTGAGAAGGAAGATAGAGCTAAGGAAATAATAGACTATCATAAAAAGACCACTGAATCCATTGTATCAAAATTAAATGGAATTGAAGAAAATAAAAAGCCAAAAGTTTTTTATCTTGCTAACGAAAAGCTTGGTACAGCTGGAAAAGATACATTTAATAATTATTGGATAGAAACAACTGGAGCTATTAATGTAGCCGATAGTATCTCGGGTTGGGGTGAAATTGTAAGCATGGAGCAAGTAATGGCCTGGAATCCTCAAATAATATATATTGGTAATTTTTGTAGTCTTCAACCAGAGGATTTACTTGAAAACAAGGTTAAAGGTCAAGACTGGGCTAATATAGACGCAGTGAAGAATGGAAGAGTTTATAAGGTGCCAATTGGTGGTTACAGATGGGATCCACCGAATGTAGAAACGCCATTAATGCTGAAATGGCTTGCTAAAATCCATCATCCCGATATATTTAGTGATTATGAAATGAGTGATGAGATTAAAGCCTTTTATAAAGAGCTTCATAATTATGATATTTCCGATGATGTTGTAAATAAAATATTAAAGGTCAAATAACATTCATATCATTTCAAATAGAGAGGCGATGAGCCATGAGTTATAAACCCTATTATGTTCCAATAGATAATATATATAGTAAGGATTCAAATCGGAAAAATAAAATAGTTACTTCTAATTGTCTTCATTACTGCCCTCCTAGTTCAGGAGGGTGGGGGATAATAAGAGTAGCCCTTCTTGTACCGGAATCCATATTGTTATTTGTTTCCCCGGCGGCTTGTGGTAGGCATGGAGCAATTGCAGGTATACAATTGGGATTCAAAGATCGATTATTTTTTCTACATATGAAGGAATCCCATATAGTAACGGGATATCATATGGATAGAATCGACGATGCAGTATCAGAAATAATCAAACATAGTAAATTAAAACCGAAAGCATTGACAATTTGTGCCACATGTATAGATGATTTATTAGGATCAGATTATGGAAGCTTAGTAAAGGAATTAGAAAAAAAATATGGGATAACTGTTCGTGAATGCCATATGGATCCTATTGCAATGGATGGGAAAACACCTCCACCACTGACTGTTCAGAAAACTATATATAATTATATTGATAAAGTGGAGGAAAAGGATAATTCAATTAATATCATAGGTAATTTTGCTGCTATAGATGAAGAAAGCGAATTTTATGAGGTGATGTATGAAGCAGGAATAAGCGAAATAAGACATATTGCTTCTTGTGATACATTTGAAGAATTCCAAAAAATGAGTAAAGCTAAATACAATATATTAGTTAAATATGGTGGAAGGCTGGCCGCAGAGGATATGGAAAAAAGATTGGGGATCCCATATATTTTTGCTCCCGTTGAATATGATGTTGATAATATAAAAAAAACATACGGGAAGCTAGAAGAAACCCTAGGATTGAAATTGAATACTCAAAAGTATTTAGAAGAAACCCTACAAGCTATTGATTATTATAGTGAGAGGCTAGGTTCTCTTTCTGTTGCCGTGGGGTCATCAATTAATGCAAGCCCCTTTGAACTAGCTTGTGCATTAACTAAATACGGTTTTCATGTTACCTATGTTTTTGCAGACCAAATTATGAATTATGAAAAGGACTATTTAAAATGGTTAAAGCTTAATGCACCCCATATTAAAATTTTTACAAACTCTCATCCAACCATGGCGGATTTTTCAAATGAGAAATTAGAGGCGGATATGGCTATAGGATTTGATGCTGGCTATTTTTGTTCTGGTTGCAAAACCGTACCCTTATTATTGGATAGTCAACCCTTTGGGTACAAAGGTATATATCATCTTTTTGAAGAGATGGAAAAAGCACTTAAAGACAAAAAAAGTCATAAAGAGCAGATGTATGCCCATGGGCTTGTTATATAAGGAGGAGTGTAATGAAAGGATTATATAAAACTTTGCCACCCTTTGCCCCGGATTATTCTGGGGTATGCTCTGTTTTGTTTGAAATGGGAGGTATTTTGGTAATACATGATGCTGGAGGATGCACAGGAAATTTTACAGGATATGATGAACCGCGTTGGTATGGGAATACAAGTGCTGTATTCAGTTCTGAGCTTAGGGAAGTTGATGCTGTACTAGGTGACGATGATAAATTAATTAGAAAAATAAAAGAGGCTTCAAAGCAAATTGAAAGAAAATTTATCGCAGTTTTAGGTAGCCCTTCTCCAATGGTTATTGGAACGGATTATGATGCAATAGCAAAAATTTTGGAGGAGAAAACCCAAATGCCTTCCTTTGCATTTGATACAAATGGGATGGATTATTATGATATTGGAGCTTCTGAGGCGTTTCTGAAGATAGCTGATTATTTTGTAAAACCTCCCCAAAAGAAAATAAAGAACTCTGTAAATATAATTGGTGCATGCCCCCTAGATTTAGGGAGAAATAAAAATATGGATGATATTATTAAAAGAGTCCAAGAACAAGGTTTTAACATACTATCCTGTTGGTGTATGGGAACAAATGTTGAAGAAATTTCCCTATGTGCAAATGCTGAATTGAATATTGTTGTTTCGGCTTCAGGCTTGAAAGCAGCTAGATATCTAAAGAATAAGTTTGATATTCCCTTTATTACAGGAATTCCAATTGGTAAAAAAGCATCATTAAGTTTTTTTAGTGAAGCCAAGAACTTGATAGAAGGTAATAATAAAAAAATAGATTATGGGATTAATGTTCATGATATAAACACTGATAGGAAGGCATTAATTATAGGAGAGCAGATTATGGGCAATTCCTTAAGAAAAATGTTGAAACAGGATATGGGATTTGAAAAAGTAATTGTAGCATCATTTTTTAAAATGGATGAAGAGCTAATGGAATTAGATGATGTACATTTGAAGGAAGAAGACTCACTGGGAATGCTGGTGGATGAAGATAACTATAACATGATTGTAGGTGATCCACTATATAAAGATTTATTAAGGGATAATACCAAATATACGTATATAGAGTTGCCCCATATTGCCCTTTCAAGCAGACTTTATTGGGATAAAGAAATTGAGTATATATCAGACAATGGGAACAAAATATTTGGGAATACATAAAGTATGAAATAACTAGGGTATGCAATGGGCTACCCAATATATGAAAAGGCTGCTTTAAACCATAAATTTTTTGATGGTTTAAAGCAGTCTTATTTTGTGAAATAGATTTTATAAATTCCTAAGCGAAAACTACTTGACAAATACGTATACCTGGTATACTATGTTTTTATGAAAGAAAATAAAAAGAAAAATGTAATTGAAAAGTACATGACTTTTACTGAAAAGATATCTAAAAATAGTAATCAGCCAAAGAACTTTGAAACCGATGTAGAAATATATAGGAGTGAAATCCATATAATAAATGTAATAGGAGACAACGATGATATTCATATTTCCGAAGTTGCAAGGAAATTTGGCGTTACAAAGGGTGCCATATCTAAGACCATAAAAAAACTTGAAAGGAAGGGACTGGTTGAAAAAATAATAGATAAAACTAATAACACCAGAACATTGGTTAAACTAACGGACAAAGGTATGAAGGCCTATTATGCCCATGAAAAGTATCATAGTGAATATGATAAAGATATGTTTTTATATTTAGCAGGTTTAACTGAACATGAGTTAGATATTTTAGATATATTTTTAGACAAAGCTAATAAAATGGCGGAAAGACACATATAGGATTCCGCTATTTATTAGGTCCTAACGTATACTGGGTATACGTCATAAAAAAGTAATTAAGCATGGATGCAAATTAATTTATAGAAGACAATAACTCTACGTCAAGTAGAGTTAAATAAATCATTTGAAATGATAATGAAAATCATAATCACAATATAAATGGACTTTGTATTGTTTTGTGAACCCAATTATAGTGAAGGAAAAGGAGAGAGATAAATGGATGAAAAAATTAGGATTATGAGCGAAGAAAAAATTTCTAGGGTATTATTGAAATTTGGAATACCTGCAATCATAGGTTTGCTTATAACCGCTATATATAATTTTGTGGATGCCATATTTGTTGGAGGACTTGGAACGAGTGCAATGGGAGCGGCGGCTATAGCTTTTCCCATATCAATGGTTATTGTGGGACTTGGCTTGACATTGGGAAGTGGTGCTGCTTCTTATATTTCTAGGCTTTTAGGAGAAAAAGATATAGAACTAGGGAATAGAACTGCTTCAACAGCTTTTTTTTGGAGTATAATTTTAGGAATAATCGTGATAGTTCCCTCCTTAATTTTCTTGCAGCCATTATTACGTTCCTTTGGAGCTACGGATACCATATTGCCCTTTGCAAAGGACTATGGGTATATTTTCATTGCAGGGTCAATATTCAGTGTTGTAAATATAACTATGAACAATATAGTAAGAGCTGAAGGTGCAGCTAAAATTAGTATGAAAGCCTTGATGGTGGGAGCAATTCTCAATATAATTCTAGATCCAATATTTATATATAGCTTTGGGTTGGGAATAAAGGGAGCTGCCATAGCTACAGTAATATCACAAGTGGTAAGTATGATTTTATTGTTAGCTTTTTTTTCAAGTGATAAAAGCAGCATCAAGATATCCACTAAGTATTTTACTTTGTCTAAAGAAATAATGCTAGAAATATTAAAAATAGGAATGCCAAATCTTGTTTTTCAGATATTATCCAGTGCTTCCATGGGACTGATAAACTCGGCTGCCGTTCCCTATGGTGATGCCGCAGTGGCTGCCATGGGGATCGTAAATAGAATATTTGCTATAGGAAGCTATGTTGTATTCGGATTTTCAAAGGGGTTTCAACCCATTGCAGGATATAGCTATGGTGCAAAGAAATATAGTCGTTTAAAAGAATTAATAAATATTTCCCTTAGATGGACATCTGTTTTTTGTTTTGGCCTGGCGGTGATTCAAATCATATTTGCGAGTCCCATAGTATCAATATTTAGTGATGATCCCTTAGTTCTTAAAATAGGGTCTAGAGCTTTAAGGGCTTATAGTATAATGTTTCCATTCTTTGGCTTCCAAGTGATTTATATGACATTATTTTTAGCATTAGGGAAAGCCAGGGAAGGGGGAATATTGAGTTTGGGAAGACAGGGGATATTCTTGATACCAACTGTTCTTATCTTGCCACGAATAGTAGGATTAGATGGAGTTCTTTTTTCCCAAGCAATAGCAGATTTTTTTACAACATTACTTACCGTGGTATTTTCTTTTAAGATAAATGACAAAATCAGTAGCTTAACAAAAGAAATACCTATAAATACCAATAAAACAGAAATTGGATAATTGAGCAAATTGCATAATTACCTTCTGCAAAAACTATCTACTATATATAGTTAAAAAACCTTAAGAACTATACCATATATATTATGCAATTCTGCCAAGTAAGAGTTATGCAATTTCCTCAATTATATAAAAACTAAAAATCATGATCAGAAGGAGGAAAAAATGAAAAATAATGCTATGGATTTAAAAAAGAAATATAAAGGGAAAAATAAATTTTCTAGTGTTTTGATGGCATTAAGTGTAGTACTAGGTGTGATTTCCATGTTTATAGTTATTGGGATAGTGAGATTGTATTCAGTGCAGCAGCTTACAACAGCAAGCATTCTTAAATATGGTTTTGGGATAGCCCTTTGTCAGGTATTGAAAGCCCTTTTATATGCCCTTTCCATACACAAAGCCCATGATGTAGCCTATTCATCCCTAGTGGAAATAAGATTGGATATAATTAATCATTTAAAGAAAATGCCTATATCCTTTTTTCAAGAAAGGAAAACAGGAGATCTTGCAAATATAATAAATCACGATGTAGAACAAGTGGAGGTTTACTTAGCCCATGCTTATCCAGAAATAATAGTGGCGACTTTAATACCTACAACCATATTTATAAGCTTGCTTTTCGTGGATTGGAGGCTTGCATTTGCTTTGGTTTCCACCATTCCGATCATGTGGTTATTGATGGGACTTTTTCATAGATTTTGGGGCGAGCAATTTCAGATATATAATCAAAGTACAAAGAGGATGTCAGAGGATTTACTGGAATACATAGCAACCATACCGGTCATAAAGGCATTTAGTAAGGATGAAAATAGAACAGAAAAAATTCTTGATACGATGCATAGCTATATCAAATGGGTAAAGAAGATGACTGCGGGCATATCAATTCCCATGGGTATAATAGGATTGTTTATAGAAGGGGGAATTGTGGTATTGTCCATTGTAGGGTCCATACTTCTTAGCAATAATCTAATTACCACAGAACAATTTATTTTATCAATAATATTGGGGGGCGTATTTGTTAGTTCCTTTGCAAAATTATCAACATTTCAACACAAGAACATAGTTTTTGGGAAAACCATCAACAGCATAAATACGATCCTTGGAGTAAAGGAAGTAGGGAAAGATAATATAAGTGAAGTAGCTGACTCAACTCAAATTGAATTTAAGGATGTAACATTTAGCTATAATAAAGAAAAAAATGCTTTACAGGATATAAATCTCATGTTCAAAAAAAATTCAGTAAATGCCATAGTAGGAGCCTCGGGATCGGGTAAAAGTACAATTGCCAATCTTATTATGGGATTCTATGGGGTTGATAAAGGGGAAGTAAGGGTTGGTGGTAAAAATATTGAAAATATGGATGAAGGTGAGCTTCGAAAATTGGTTTCAATAGTTCAGCAGGATGTGTTTTTGTTCAATTTAAGTATTGAAGAAAATATAAGGATTGGAAAGAAAAATGCATCTAGGGAAGAGGTAATTGAAGCTGCTAAGAAAGCTCAGCTCCATGATATGATCATGACATTAAAGAATGGATACGATACAGTTGTTGGAGAAAGTGGAGCAAAATTATCTGGGGGAGAAAAACAGCGTATCTCTATTGCACGCATGATTTTAAAAGATGCACCTGTAATCATACTCGATGAAGCAACCTCAGCCATAGATCCCTATAATGAATTTTTAATTCAAAGGGCCATAGATAATTTGGCAGAAAATAAGACGATTATTATGATTGCACATCATTTAAATACGATTGTAAATGCGAATCAAATTGTTGTGATGCAAGAAGGTAGAGTAATTGAAAAAGGCATACATGAAGAATTAGTGGATAGTTGTTGTTTATATAAGCAAATGATTGAGGAACAAAGACGAGTTGATAACTGGGAAATAAAGGAGGCGGTTTAGTATGGATATATTAAAAGGAATGACGACAAAAGAAAAAATGTATCATGCCGCATCGGTTATTTGCTTTGTTTTCAATTCCTTGTTGAGTGTATTTATGATGGTAGTGATATTGGATATGTTAAATAAAATTATAAGGGGCAATGGATTATTTTCTAGCCTGACATCCTATTGGATCAGCCTGATTGTCATCCTTATACTTAAAGGAATTTTCAATACTGTTGCTGATCTAGCTAAACATTTTGTGGGGTTTGAGATAACAGGAAGAATAAGAGAAAAAATGACTTTAAGATTAAAAAGATTTTCTTTAGGTTTTTACACCAAAGAAAGACTTGGGGAAATTAGTACAATTATTCACAAGGATGTAGATAATGTAGAGATGATAGTAGCCCATTTATGGACTAGAATGATTAGTGATTTCATCATATCTATAATCATTGGAATAGGCCTTTGTGTCATTAATATAAGACTTGGATTAGCAATGATTTCTCTTCTGCCGATTGCAGTAGCAGTGCTTATATATGGTATAAAGAAAAATAGTAAGCTGCAAAAATATTCACAGGATGATTTAGCAAATATGGTTAGTTTATTTGTAGAGTATTCAAAGGGTATTCCACTCTTAAAGGCATTTAATGAAAGTACCACCTTTGAAAGTAATCTTAAAACAAGTGCCGTTGACTTTGGGGAAAGCAGTAAAAAAATAGCAAAATCAATTGCAAACTATATAGGAAAATATTTTGTATTTATGGAGCTTTCTTTTGCAGTACTTGTGGTAGTTGGAGGGGTTATGCTATTTAAAAATGATATAGATTTATTTCAATATTTAATATTTATCATATTTTCTAAGGAGTTCTATAAACCATTTTCAAATTTAGAGGGATATTGGATCAATTATATTGTGGCAAAGGACAGCTATAATAGGATTATGACTATTTTAAAGGCAGACACTATTAAAAATCCTGAAAATCCACAAATCCCAAAACACTTTGATATTCTTTTTAAGAATGCATCATTTGCATATGAAGAGAATGAATTTGAACTGAAAAATATTGATATTGACATAGGGGAAAACTCTCTGGTCGCACTGGTTGGTCCGTCGGGTTCAGGAAAAACAACAATAACAAACCTACTTTTGAGATTTTATGATTTAAAAAGTGGACATATAAAAATTGGAGGTATTAACATAGAAGATATAGATTATAATTATCTATTAGAAAATATAAGTATTGTAATGCAAAATGTAATATTATTTGCAGATACCATATATGAAAATATAAAGGTAGGAAATAAGGATGCCACAAGGAATGAAGTGATTGAAGCCGCTAAAAAGGCTATGATACATGATTTTATCATGACCCTTCCAGATGGGTATGATACCGTTGTTGGGGAAAATGGAGCAGGACTATCGGGAGGACAGAAACAAAGAATATCAATAGCTAGGGCTTTCTTAAAGGATGCTCCAATTGTGATACTGGATGAGGCCACAAGTAATGTAGACCCAATAAATGAAAGAAAAATACAAATAGCCATATCTAATCTTGCGAAGGGAAGAACCTTGATTGTAATAGCCCATCATTTACAAACAATAAAAAGTGCTGATCAAATCCTAGTATTCAATGAAGGGAGAATTGTTGAAAGAGGTAACCACAACGAGCTTATGGCAAAGAAGGGTTTGTTTAAAACCCTATGGGATGCCCAAAAGCAAGCAAAAGACTGGCTTTTATGCTCATAAAATTATAATGTTGAACTGAAAATAAATTCAAAAAATAAATAATTGTATTTATTTTTTGAATTTATTATTGTTTTAAATAATAGTATGGTTTATTATATATAAATAATACTCAGTTGAGATTATTTATAGAAAGTCATAAGTTGAAGTCTATACTAAAATCCCTATAGCAAGGAGATTAAACAATGAGAAAAAGTTATCGGTATTTAATATTATCCTACGGACTATTTTTAGGGTGGCTTTTATCATTTTTATATAATGGACCTGCACTTGATATAATATTTAACAGTAGTAAGATAAACTCGGGATATTTAGCAATAGCCTATATTTTGACGCCATCAATCATTTTCTTCTATTTGGGATTTTATAATATAAAAGAAGAATACAGCTCAGGTTTTATGAAATATAGTATTATCCTTTGCTTTTTAGGTACAATTTTATCAATATTTATAAGAAATCACGATAATCCTACTCCTGCTTTTATCCTTGCAGGTATGATGGGTATTGCTAGTGTCCTCTTTATAACGGGATGGGGTTGCTATTTTGTAAAGCTATTGAATATCAAAAGCATGTATAAGTACATGGCATATGTAATTTGCCTAGGTTATATAATTTTTCATGTAAATAAAGTTTTAAAATATCAAAATTTGAACAATATTGTCGTCCTTTCATTGTTTATATGCCTTTCAGGCACTTATTATACTTCCTCAAGGTTGATAACTACTTCTAAAAAAAATAGGCATAATTTCAATATTGAATTACCCATTGATTTGCTTGTAATGATGTGTTTTTTGATGTTTCTATTAAATGTAGGTGGTGGAGTAGTTCAGACATTGGTAAGTCCTTTAGTAGAAGATAGCTTTGGTAGTATTCATATTCTAGATATCATCATATATATTTTTATTGGTTTGATAATTTATAAGACAAAAAAGAGATTCCCTATAGATATAATTGTTACGCTGTCAATGGTTATGATAGCCTGTGGATATATGTCATTGATCATTTTTACAATGAATCCTATTATAGCTTATGGGTTAATAGTTCTAGGTTATGCTATTTTAGATATTTTTCTTTGGACATTGGTAGGGGAGATGGGATATATCTTTGGCAGACCAATTAAAATATTTATTTTTATCATGGCATCGAATCTAATGGCGGTTTTTATGGGAAATCTTCTGGGGATGTTCTTAGGGGATACAAGGGAGCATGCCTATATAGCCATAACTATTTCTGCTATAGGTGCTATTTTAGCATTTGCATTTTTACCCTTTGTCAATAAGTTAATGGTAAAGGGAATTGATGAAATGCTTGATGTTAAAATTACCAGAGAAGCTGTAAAAGGGGTTATACCAGAGGAAAAAATTGTACAATTGCTTACAAAAAAAGAGATGGAGATATATAAGCTTATGCTATTGGGCCTAAAGAATAAAGAAATAGCTGAAAAAGCAAATATTAGTGAGAATACATTGAAAGGACATGCAAGAAATATTTATAGTAAATTGGGAGTGAAAAATAAGAAAGAACTCCTTAGCAGCTTAAATAAGGGGGAATCATCTTGATAAAAGTATATATAAATATTTTTAAAAAATATCCTCTTATAATACTTACCTTAGGTTTTACATATGGTGCTACCATAGTATTTACTTTTTTTGGCCCCGTTTTAACCATAACGGCGGGAGGGTTTGCACCTATTCTTAGCATTATTGCCGTAGCATTTCACGTATTTGGATTCTTTTTAAAACCCTTTAAACTAGAAGGGCATCCAAAGTTTTTTTGTGTTTTTTTAGGATTGCTTCTACCCCTTATTTTATCCTTTCACATATTACCCTATTATCTTAAGATAATAACTACCATGCTTTATGCTTATATGATTGGGAGAATCGGTTGTTTATGGACATATACGGCAAAACTTGCTATACCAAACTTCATAAGGGGTAAAATAATATCCTTATCCCTATTTATTTCCTTTACAATCCTGTATTTTATAAATATGAACTTTTCTTTGCTAACCAAAGGAATAGCACTTATAATTCCTGCCCTTATGAGCAGTATATCTGTTATTCTTTATTTGAAAACGAGTCAAAAATATAAAGATAATATAGTTAGGAATAATGATGAAACCTTAAATACTATACATCCCTATTTTGTATATATATTTCTAATAGTAGTTTATATAGCGGGTGGGTTTTCCTATGCAGGAATATATCCTTATTTTAAGCTTTATGCACATATAGATAGGTATTATAATGTGCTTTTTTATTTAGTATCCATTATTTTAGCAGGGATTGTCCTAGATAAGTACGGAAGAAAAATAAATTTTGTGCTTGGAGTCGGACTTTTAGGAATATCCTTCACTTTCTTTATAATGCCCTCATCGATTGTTACATATTTTATTACACAAACATTTTTACAATCCGGTTGGGCCTTTGTGAATGCTTTCGGATGGAGCTTTTCATGGGATATGGCAGAAAGGTCAAAAAAGGACTATCTTTTCCCTAGGGGTATATCGGCTATGCTATCGGGAGCAGCAATAGGAGCTTTTTTATCTCAAATAATTGAAAAAGTAGGTTTTGGGAATTCTTCAATATACGGTATAGTTACTTTCATTCCCTTATTTTTAGCAATCATGATTCTAATCTTTTTCCCAGAAACCTTAAATACAAATAAGGATAAAAAAATCACATTTAATGAATTACAGCAAATAGAGGAGTTGAAAATATTAACTCCAAGGGAACTAGAAGTATGCTATCACATAATAAATGGATGTAATAATAAAAGGATAAGCAAAATCTTATTTATTAGTGAAAACACAGTTAAGACCCATATTAGTCGAATTTACAGCAAACTATATATATCCTCAAGGGGTGAACTGAAGAACTGTATAGATAAGCTAGTCAAAGATCATCCTATGCTTAAGGTTTGAAACCCTTTAATATCAACAAAAATTCATACCACCCCTAGGATACCACCCCTAAAAATCATACCTTTTCTAGCTAAAAGTATGATTTTTTTTTATTGTACTTTTAGTAGAATAATATATAAATAATTTGAGAGGGGGAGGTATTATGGAGGTTATGTTCTACGTGACTATTGTTTTACTTGGTGCAATAATTTTTTCCGGTGTAGGATACTTGATTCACTATTGCATTAACAATAGAGCAAGCCCCAAAATGGATGAAGATAAAAAAATATAGAATTTACTATTACTAGCTATAAACAAATGAATAATAGTCAAAAATATATAAGGGGGATGTTTGATGATTAAGGTAATGAAAAATATCATGTTATTAAGTATCATATGTATATTGATATCAATATCAATGGGTAGTGGCTATGCTGCGGGAGCTACAATTATTCCTTCTCCTGAAGCTGACAAGGGATATATCATGGATAATGTATTTAATAATTCCCATACAATATATTCGTACTCCAATCTTTCCATTGGGGGGAGTGGAGTTGGTGTTACTGGTGGTCAATATAATGCAAGTGCAAGGGATAATATGGTCTATAGGACTGCGATTTTTGAGCTTAATATTGAGAAAGAGGGTATGGTTACATTAGATGTGACACCCACAAATGCAGGCCATAATGTTTCTTCAAATATAAACGTATATTTTGTTTCCTCAGTGTCCGGGGAGAAAAAGCACTATAACCCTAGGGTGAGTTCTATCTTAGAAGGGGGGAATGGTAATTGTAAAAGAGCTTTTTATGCATATCCAGGGAAGTATTTTGTTTCCATAGGGGGCAATAATTATTCTGATGAGAGTTCAACAACCAGAATATTTTTGCAATTTGCCATAAAAGCCACACAGGAATTTTTCAAAATTGAACACAATGGAGATACCACTGAGACCAACCCATATAATCTGAATATAAGGGATTCCATAGTTATAAATGGTAATATTGGAATGAGAACAATGTGGGGGAGTAAATGGTATGTTGATAGAGATGACAGATATACTTTTACTGCACCGAAAACAGGACAGATGAATGTAGTTCTTTATAATACAGATAGCAATGCACTCAAAATGTTTACTAAAAAACAAAAATCTATGAATGGAACTAAAAGTCTTACAAATGATTGGAAGGACAATGTTAATTTGTCAGGAAGTCTTAGAGATCCAGGAAATATGGGATTATGGGATTTTAAGGTCAATCCCGGAAGTAGTGATACAGCAGTTGTAAATGTAGAAGCTGGAAAAGTTTATAAATTTAATGTGTATAATAGTTTCCCATGTGAATATAAAGCTGTGCTTTCATATGTTGGTGGTGTTGAGCCTGTTAAGCCCACTGAACCTCTTAAACCTGTTGTAAAGCAAGACCAACCATCCCAAGAGCAATACGCTACTATTTTTGGGTCTGTAACCGATGAACAAAATAATCCAATATATGGACTTGAAGTAAGATTTGGAGATGTAACCATTAAATCTGAAACCTCAGGTTTTCAAAATTTAAAGGTTCCCGCAAATAGGGAATTGAATGTTGAGATAAAGGCAAAGGGCTATAAAACTGGAAAATGGACAAATAAATTTGAAAATAAAGAGTATCTAGTCTCATATGTATTGGAAAAAGAGGAAGCTCCAGTTCATTCTAAAGCTGGTTATGTAGTAAATGGGTATGATATGGTACAACATAGGGAGTACAAAGGGCAATTGAGTCAAGATGCACTGGGATTAAAAATGACAGGTGATAACCATACAAATGGTAGATTAGTGAATGGTTATCGCGATGGAAATAGGATTGATACAGTAAAATCCTTTGATGTGAAAAATAAGACCGTATATGGAGCATTTACAGTGTATGGAAAAGATTATTGTGGTTACACGGGGCTTGCAGTAGATAATATAGGAAGCGGTGCGTATGTGACCACCCATCATAGCTGGGCAGGAAGTAAGGTTGTGCAAAATGGTACAAAAATATATAAAACCCTTACCTTCACCGATAGTGCATGGAAGGTAACTATTGCTAAGGGAAATTATTATGGTAGACAAGGCAGTAATTTAATCCAAGAAAAATCCGGGGTGTTTTCCGAAGCAGTTAAGAAATCCATCAACAATCCACAGAAAATCATGTTTGTTTTTGGAGACAATTATGGTGGAGCTACTAACCATATGATTGTTCATGAGCTATTTATCGAAGATAATGCTAAAAGTCCAGTATCCGTAAATAGTACCCATAAAAATAATACACCTATAAATATAAGTACAGCTAGTTCATGGGCGGTTTCAGAAATAAATGAAGCGGTTAGTAAAAATCTAACTACTCCAAAGTCGACTAATAATTTTAAAGAATTTATCACAAGGGAAGAATTTTGTGAAATCATCATGAAGTTTTATGATGCCATGGGTGGGAAAACCATAAATGATACATCAAATCCCTTTAATGATACCAACAATACTGAAATAATAAGGGCTTATCATGCAAAAATAGTAGGTGGAACTACCGAGACAACTTTTTCGCCAAATAATAACCTTACTAGGGAACAGCTATGTGTCATGCTTGTGAGATCCCTTGATGCAGCGGGTGTAAAATACTCTAAAAACATAGATTTTAGTCAAAGCTATACCGATAAGAGCTTTCTTTCAAGCTGGGCCTATGATAGTGTGAAATTGTTAAATGGATATAAAATATTTAATGGATCAGGTGATAAATTAGATCCTAGAGGAACCGTAACAAAGGAAGTAGCAATAATACTATTGAAAAGAACCTTTGATAGCTTTAAATAGTGATATATTGATGCAAAATAATAATTAAAATGTATTAATGTAAAGCCCATCAGTGACAGATAAAAAACCCATCTACTGTAATGTAATAAGGAAATTTTTTATCTGTTGCTTTTGTAAATATAAAAATACTTAGTTTATCTAGTTGACAATGATATATATATATTGATAATGATTATTATTATTGACTAGCAAGGAATATAGTAATATAATAAAAAAAACACTTTATGGAAGTTAATGGATATCATATATACATGACTTGATAAATACAAGCATTATCAAATATGGGGGGATGATATATAAATGGAAGTATGGAGATTCCAGGCAAAACTTTAATTTATACACATCAAAAATTCCTAGAAATATGGGATGTTTTTATATGTCTGAATTAAGATTTACTTAGAACTCAATCATGGAGATTCAATAACTTTAGGTATGAAAAATGGGGGTTATGGGATGATAAATAAAATCGAAAATATAAAACAAGTGTTAAAATCAAAGGGATATAAACTTACTCCTCAAAGAAGAATTATCCTAGAAGCTATCCTACAAAATCAAGGGGATCATTTGTGTACTGAACAGGTTTATCAATATGTGAAGAAGGATTGTCCAGATATTGGTCTTGCAACGGTATATAGGACTTTACAATTATTAGAGGGGTTAGAAATAATCACAAAAGTAAACTTTGATGATGGGGTTTGCAGATATGAGTTAAATGTAAATACTGAACATCATCAGCATCATCATTTAATATGTACTAAATGTGGGAGTATAGCTGAAGTAAAGGTCGATTTATTGGAACCACTAGAAGAAGAAATAGAAAAAAATTATAATTTTGAAATAAAGGATCATAAGGTGAAATTCTTTGGAATATGTGCTAAATGCAAACAAAAATCCTAAGGCAGATTCAAAAGATAAACTAGTCATCCTACTCGTCCTTTGGATTCTTTCAGTAGTTACTTTTGGTAGATGGTTTTTATGGAAAGTAATTATGCAATTTGCTCACTTGACAAAGAATGAGAAATTTTATATAATACAGTAAAAAAGAATGGAGATTCGTTAATGCAAGTTCTTAAGGAAGAAGTAAAAAAGCAAATTCAAAATGCAGCTATAGAAGTATTTTTAGAAAAAGGGTTTACAAGGGCATCTATGAAGAGTATAGCTCAAAGGGCGGATACAAGTGTAAGCAATATTTACAACTATTTTGAGGGCAAGGAGAAGCTATATTATTCTATAGTTGACCCAATTTGCTATGATATTAAAAGACTATTAGATAATTTTAATGGAGATGAAGATAATGAGGACTTTTCCGACATTAATTTTATTGAACAGTTTATAAAAATTGTTGCAAATGGTATAGGCTCATTAATAAAAAGTGATAGTAAAAAGATAGTACTAATATTTGATAAAAGTGAAGGAACAAAATATGAAAAATTAAAGTATACATTAATCGGATTTCTTGAAAACCATTTTACCATTAGTTTAGAGCAAGAAAAAGCAAACAGTGATGTATCCTTTGTTATGCATATAATTGCAACAAATCTTGTGGAAGGATTCCTTGAAATAGTAAGGCATTATAAGAATGATAAATGGGTAGATGATACCATAAATGATTTTATAAAATATCACCTAAGTGGAATGCATAGGTTCTATGAGTAGATAATTTTTTTTAGAACAATAAAGAATAATCATTCGTTATTGAAAGAGGGTGGAAATATTTGAAGCTTTTATGGCAATGAAAAAGGCAATGTATTTCAATCATTTTGGCGTATATTAAAAAGGGCTAAGAAGAGGGAAATCATAAATAAAATTAATAGAATTCTTGGAAGGAGAGAAGTATATGAAGGTATTGGCAGTAGTAGGAACAAAAAGGAAAAAGGGACTTGTAAGCAGAATGTGTGAAAAGATTTTAGAAGGTGCAAATGAGAATGGTCATGAAACGGAAATAATCAATTTATACGATTATAATATCAATTATTGTATTGGATGCTGGGCATGCGCTAAGAAAGGTAAATGTATTTATGAAGATGATTTTGAAAGTATTTTTAAGAAAATAGAAGAATCCGATGTTATTATTTTAGGAAGTCCCTGCTACTGGGGTGATGTATCTGGAATAATGAAAAACTTTTTTGATCGTCATACCGGTAGTGCAATGTATAAGCCTGATAATGCAGCTGGGTTTTATAAAATGAAGCTTATGGAAAAGCTTAAGACCTATATATATGCAATGAAAAATTTTGGAGCTTATCCATATTTACATGGGAAAAAGTTTATGATAGTGGTAGCAATGACCCTTCCATTCCCTGGGTCGCATTTATCGGGAGAATTACCTCAAACTGTTAGGTGTATGAAGATATATATAGGCAATCTTAAGGGAAAGCTCATCGGTAAAGTAATATACACTGATACATTATTTAAATTATTAAGGAATAAAGAAGAAAGAATAATGAAAAAAGCCTATATAGCCGGAAAAAAATTAAAATAAATTTCTAGTTATTTCTATAATTCCTGACCATATACCAAAAATTTTAGTACCTGAGAAAATTGCATAATCCCTGGGGTATGTTTTTACAGAAGGTAATCATGGAATTCAGTTGCTTGGAAAATATATTGAAACATGGATAAAAATAGTGTATAATACAAATAGCGATAATGAAATTAATAATCATTATCAAGTGCTTGGATATCTTCTTTTATAAATTTCTTCAGCTATAAAGCAATAAAATCCTATGTCATATCATGAATCTACAGGAAAATAAATGAAAAAAACTCATCATATGAAGAAGGATGGAAATGAATATAAAGTGTATTATAAACTACAATGTGGATGCTATTATTTAGAGAGGTGGCCAGTATGAAGAAGATGTTAGTATATATTTTGGGTTTAATTGTTTTAATTGTCATATTAATGCCGTTTATAACAGGAAATTTAGAAAAAGAAGTATTGAATGATCAAACAAGGGCTAATATAGGTGGAGAGTTTATGGAGTTGTCCGATGGGGTTACCCATTATGAGTTAAAGGGAGATGAAGGAAGGAAAACAATAGTACTTGTACACGGAAACGCAGCGCCTTATTTTTCATGGGATAATAATTTTGATTATTTAGTGGATGCTGGTTTCAGAGTTTTAAGATATGATGTATTTGGTCATGGTTTTTCCGATAGACCCGAAATGGATAAGTATAATAGGGATTTATACGATAGACAGCTAGTTGAGCTTTTGGATAAACTGGGTATCGACGAACCCATATATATAGCCGGTACTTCCCAAGGTGGAAGTATAAGCATATATTTTACAGCTACCCATCCTGGTAAAGTTGAAAAAGTTGCTTTACTGTCTCCCCTCTTCGATAGCTTTGAAGGAAAGGGTATGGCAAACTTATTGAGAACCAAGGGAGTAGGAGAATATTTCATGGGTGTTGTGGGAGATAAGACAGCAGTTAATCCATCAAATGTACTTTATTCTTCTGAAAAGAATCAGGAGCTTAAGGAAAAGCTATCCAGACAGATACATTATAAGGGGAAAAAAAGAGCAATACTTGCTAATATGAGAGGTGATGCTGTCAATGACGCAACGGATTTTTATAAGCAAGTAAAGGATCAAGGTATACCTATGCTCCTCACTTGGGGAAAAAATGATAAAAGTATTTCAGGGGAGTCGATGGATAGACTTAGGAATATTATTCCAAAGATTCAATACCATGAATTGGAAGAGGCCTCCCATCTTGCCCACTATGAGTTCTCTGAAGAAATAAACCCCATACTAATTAAATTTTTTAAGGAATAAAGGGAATCTATATAAAAATATGTTGCCATATGAATAAGAATGGTTTACAATATAATCAAAGAAAAACGAGATTGATAATCGATCTCGTTTTTCAACAAACTCAATAGACGATCACGTCTATTGAGTTTGAGTGAGGGGGTATGATAGATAAAAATTAGTAGCAATAGTAGAATTTATTCGACTTAATGAGAACTTTCTTACTTAAAATGTGATATATTTATAATAATATTATTTTAAGGAGAAAAATATGGGTGAATATATTAGAAAAAGTAGAGAAGAACGATACGAGGAAATACGATCAGCGGCATTAAAAGTATTTTTAGAAAAGGGATATAGAAATACCACTATGGAGGATATAATCAATGCCACGAGCCTATCCAAGGGGGGATTTTATCATTATTATAGGAGTACTAAGCAAATATTAATCGATATAATGAGATACGGAAACTATAGGTTTATAGAGCAAAATATCAAGCTAAAGGAAAATGCATCTAGGGAAGAAGTATGTATGGCTTTAACAAATATTATGTTAGATAAGGTATTAAATGAAGCACCGGAAAGAGAGCTATACTTGATGTTTGCATATGAGATTATTTATGATAAAGACTTTGAAAAGGTATTTTTAGAATTGGAAAAAGAAACATTGGATATATTTGATAATATATTCAAGGATAATACTTCAAATTGTGAATCAGAAAAGCTGAGGAATAAAAATATATATATAAGCAGAATGGGGAATGCCCTTTTACTTACTCAAAATCTATTTTCAGATAAAGAAATTTTAAAGAAAAATAGAGAAAATCTATATAATATTTTCTACAGGCTTTATAGTGAAATTTTAGAATAAAAAATTTTTTTATAGCAAATAGACGCTTACGTCTATTTGCGGATGGGGGTATTAAAATGAACGAAATGAGACAAGAATTGTTAGAAAAAAGTCCCTGGGATTTGATGATTAAGCTTTCTTTACCGGCTATAATAGGTATGCTAGTAATAGGTCTTTACTCCTTTGTGGATGCCATATTTGTAGGTCAGTTAGTTGGTGCAAATGCATTGGGAGCTATCTCAGTAGCCTATCCCTTTACTTTATTTAATTCTGGTATTGCCACACTAGTTGGGATTGGATCTGCGTCTATATTGTCAAGGGCAATAGGAAAAAAAGATAATGAAACCATAGACAAAATTATGGGTAATTTGTTGGTAATGGTTCTTATTTTATCAGTAATTGTTACACTTATAGGCACTATTTTTGCAGATAAACTTCTGCTAATTAGCGGTGCTGAAGGTGAAATGTTTGAGTTAGCTGTAAGATACCTTAAGATAATATTTTTAGGTTCATTCTTTGTCAATTTTGCCCAAAGTGCAAATATGATTATGCGTGGAGAGGGCTTGATGAAAAGAGCTATGGGTATAATGGCAGCTGGGGCAATACTCAATATAATATTAGATCCTATTTTCATTAAAGTATTTGGTTTAGGCATAGAGGGGGCGGCTATTGCAACAATTGTATCCCAGATAATTCAAGCCATAATTACCATGTATTATTTTATTAAAATAAGCGAAACAGTGAGATTTCATGGGATAAGAATATCTAAAGAATTAATACCAGAGATTCTTTCCATAGGAGTATCTGCTATGCTTATGCAAATAATGAGCTTTGTTCAGCAAACCGTATTATATAATGTTACCAGTCAATATGGGGGTAATGAACAAGTGATTTTGATGGGGGCATCCCTTAGGGTATTAATGTTTTCATTCATTCCCCTATGGGGAATGAGTCAAGGTCTGCAACCTATTATTGGTACTAACTACGGGGCTAAATTATATGACCGTGTGAAAAAAGTTGCCAATACCTTTATGGTTGGTTCAATAGTTATCTCACTACTTTTTTGGCTGCCAATTCAAATTATTCCGAAGCAGGTACTAGCTTTGTTCATTAAGGATATATCTATTGTTGAAAAGGGAGTAGGTTCATTTAGACTTATGTATAGTATTTTCCCTGTATTAGGCATCTTTATTATAAGTGTTACATTTTTCCAAGCATTGGGTAAAGGAAGTAAAGCAGGTATTTTAGTTATGCTTCGTCAAGTGGTTGTATTTATTCCTACGGTTATATTCCTTCCTAGACTTATGCACATGCTTGGGGTATGGATAAGTATTCCTATTACGGATGGTATAGTATTACTTGTAGCCATAAGCAATCTTTTGATGGAATATAGAAGGTTGGAAGATGATAGAAAGGAATTATTGATTTGATATAAGAAGAGGGGTGTCCTTTGAGACAGCCCCTTAGTTACATAATCATCTCAATTATCTACAGATATTCTATCTAAGATACTTTGATGATAGCTTGCTGCATACTCCTTACCTTTTTCGGTGATCTTTAATATCCCCTTATCTATAAAAGCATAGTTATCTTTTTCGGTGGAGTCAATTATTTTTTCTAAGAATGATACATTCCATGATAAATGATTATGAATACTTCTTATAGAGCATTCCTCTTCTTCTTCTTCAGAATTCTCATGATTAATGATATGGATCAGCAAGGCCAAACGTGAGAACTCCAATTTTTTATGGCGTTCCTGAAGCTTGGTTGCCACTAATCCCCTTTTAGGTGCAAAGATAAATGTGAGTATAAAAACAATTCCAATTACTGCAGCTATACAGCCAGCTATAGAACTGTCTATCCAAAGGGCAATGGTATATCCGATTATAGCGGATATGGAGCCAATAATTGCACTTAGACCGATCATTACCTTTAAGCTATCCGTGAGAAGATAAGCCGTTGCAGGAGAGCCTATTATTAAGGCAATAACTAGTATAGAGCCTACGGTGTCGAATGCACCTACACATGTGATAGAGACAATACTCATAAATGAATAATGAACAATTATGGGTGAAATTCCTAATACAGCTGCTAGGCCTTGATCAAAGGTAACAATTTTCAACTCTTTATAGAATAAAATAATATATGTTAGATTGATTATGAATATGGTTCCCATTATATAAAATGCCTTTGGACCAAAATCAATCCCACCTATCATAAGTCTATTAAATGGGGCAAAGGCAATTTCTCCTAGTAAAACAGCATGAACACCTATATGAACGTTTCTAGCATAATAGGATATCAACACTATGGCGATACTAAATAAAAATGGAAAGGTAAGACCTATTGAAGCATCTTCATTTATAAGCTTTATCTTATTTAGAAGTTCTGCTATAAAAACCGTTACAACTCCAATTAATGCAGCACCTATAATCAATAAAGGGTGGTTTACATCATGTACTATAAAGAAACCTAGAATTATTCCCAGTAGGATCGTATGACTAATAGCATCTGCCATCATTGACATTTGACGAAGTACTAAAAATGTTCCTGGTAAAGCGCAGGTAGCTGCAACTAATATAGCTATGAATAGGGTTTCAATTTGAATTGTACTCAATTTTCCCTTCCCCCTTTAACATCAATTGGAGTATCTGTTTTTAAAGGTTTTTTAATAATTTTCCATACTAATCCATTTTTAGGAGCTAATAGAATAGATATAAATGTAATAAGGGAAATCACTATTACGATCATAGGCCCCGTAGGAATGTTTCTAACAAGGGAGCTGATAACGGTACCTGTGACTCCCGATAAAGCACCAAAAATAGATGCAATAATCATCATAAGCCAAAGTCTATCCGTCCATTGTCTAGCTGCAATTGCTGGAGCAATGAGCATTACGCTCATCAATATAACACCTACTGTTTGTAGTCCTATGACTATAGCAATAACTATTGTTGTAGTCAGAAGTATATCAAGGATTTTTATTGAGAAACCCATAGTATTTCCGAATTCCTTGTCAAAGCAAAAAAGTTTGAATTCCTTCCAAAATATTATAACTATGAGGAGTGCAACAACTCCTAGTATAGTCATTATCTTTATATCCTTAATTAAAAGTGTTGAAGCTTGACCAAATATAAATTTATCTAAGCCTGCTTGATTTGAATTCGGTATTTTTTGTATATAGGTGATTATTATTAAACCTACACCAAAAAAGGAAGAAAGAGTAACACCTAAAGCACTGTCCAGTTTGATGCGTGTATTGTTTACACAAGCACGAATAAGTATGGCTGCTAACCATCCAGCGATTAATGCCCCAAGTAAAAGGGGCTCAGTTCGTTTTAATCCTGTAAGTAAAAAAACAAGACATATACCAGGGAATGCAGCATGGGATACTGCATCCCCTAAAAGGCTTTGTTTTCTTAGAACGGCATAGGTGCCTAAAGCACCGCTTATTATACTCAATATAGCTGAGCCTAATGCAACTATTCTTAATGTATAATCATTAGCAAAAAGCTCATATATTTCTATCATATTATCACCCAGATTCCTTTAACCTAGATTATTCATAGAGGGATCAAAAAGTAAAGGATATTTTATTTTTCCATGAATAATCTGGGTTTAATAGCGAACTTTATTTTTATTATAGGTCTTAAATATATTTTCCTTAGTGAATACTTCATTTATAGGACCTGTAGCAATAATACCTGTATTGAGCAAAGTAACCCAATCAAAATATTCAGGTACGGTTGCTAAATCATGGTGTACAACAACGACGGTTTTATTAAGACTTTTTAGGTTTTGTAAAACTTTAACTATTGATTTTTCAGTTTTGGCATCAATTCCTTGAAAGGGTTCATCCATAAAGTATATATCAGCGTCCTGTACCAAGGCTCTAGCTAGGAAAACTCTTTGCTGCTGCCCTCCAGAGAGTTGACTTATTTGTCTATGGATAAAGGAAAGCATTCCGACTTTATCAATAGCTTCTAAAGCGATTTCTTTATCCTTCTTAGTAGGACGTTTAAACCAACCAAGCCTACCATATCTTCCCATCATTACCGCATCAAGTACATCCGTGGGGAAGTCCCAATCAACACTTCCTCTTTGGGGGACGTATCCAATTCTCTTTTTTTGTTTTTTATATTGTCCTCCAAAAAAATGAATGTTCCCTGACATTGGTTTTATAAGCTGTAAGGCGGACTTGATTAATGTTGACTTACCGGCTCCATTTGGGCCAACAATAGCCATTAAAATCCCATTAGGGACTTCTAATTCGATATCCCATAAAACGGGGACTTGATTGTATGCCACTGTTAAGTCGTGGATTTCAAGAGCATTTTCATTCATAGCAACATCTCCCTAGTCTTAACCCAGATTATACATAGAAAATCTAAAACTCTGCTGCGTCCTTTTGTTTCTAAGGTATTCATTAGATTTTCGACGTATCCCCCTAGATGTCTTCAAATCTAATAAACACCTTAGAAATCAAAACTACTTGCATTTTTTCAAATATTCCATGAATAATCTGGCTTTACCCCATATTAATTAGACTTAATTGCATTTACTATGGTATCAACATTATGACGAACCATTTTTAAGTACGTGTCACCATCTGTACCTGGTTCACTCAACGAATCTGATAATAATTCTCCGCCTATTTCAACATCAAAGCCCAGGGCCTTGACAGCTGCTTGCAGAGCCTCAATATTTTTCTTAGGAACAGAGTTTTCTACGAACATGGCGCCTATCTTATGTTCAGCAATAAAATCAGCTAAATCCTTAATATCCTTTGTACCTGCTTCGGACTCAGTACTTATTCCTTGAACACCCCTTACATCAAACTCATACATTCTTCCAAAGTAGTTAAATGCATCATGGGCAGTTATTAATACCCTACTTTCCACAGGTAACTCTGAAATTTTACCTTCAACATAGGAAGCTAATGTATCTAGTTCCTTTAAATAAGCTTCTGCATTTGATTCGTAAAGGGATTTATTATTTGGGTCTAACTCTATAAAAGCATCCTTCACCACCCTAGTAGCACTTTTCCATATATGTATATCAAACCACATATGGGGGTCATAATTTCCTCCGAATTCAACTGTTTCAATAAAGGAAATACCCTCAAAATCCTTCATGCTGTCTGCTAAAGAGACCGTTGGTATGCCCCGGCTTTTCATCTGCTTAAATAATTCACCCATTTGGCCTTCAAAATGTAGACCATTATAAACAATTAAATCTGATTTTTGCATGATTTCAGCATCGCCAGCGGTTGGCTTATACAAGTGGGGGTCTATCCCCGGCCCCATAATGCCTGTAATGACAATATTATCGTTTCCATTAGCTATTACCTTTGCCAAATCCGTAATCATAGTACTGGTTGTTATAACCTTCATAGTTTGTGGTGTGTTGTCAGATGGAGATATATCTTGGGAACACCCAGATATAAAAGTGAAAACTAACAAGCAAAGTGTTAAAAGTAAAACCATTTTTTTATTCATTTACTGAACCTCCTTTTTTAATTAAAAATTAAATACAAGACTATTGATAATGAAATTCATTATCAATAAAATTATAATATGGAAAATTTTGAAAGTCAATAGTTTTAATAAAAATAATTATTTTGAGCAAATTGCATAATTACTTTTTATAAAAACAATCTACTATAGATATTCCCAAGTAAGAGTTATGCAATTTTCTCATTTTATGAATAATGAAGTTTATTATCAATAAAATTTATGTCGTTTGCTTTTCCTATATGCATACAAAACTAGGAAAGAGATTGAAACAAGATACCATACAACAGTGGTAAAGTAGGATATATATTGCTTGTTGAAGAAAAATAGTATGTTTCTATTGAAGAATAATTTTTTCAAAGAAGCTTTTATTTTAAATGAAAGCTTCTTTAAATAACGCTTTACACTATAAAGTATTTATGTTAAAATCTTCAATGAGAATATTTCTCATTTTTTTTATAATACAATGTATGCCTAGCATACAAAAAGGGGGATATATATAAGTGAAAAAGAGTATAATAATTTTTTTAGTTATGTTAATTACAGTTGGGATTTATGGCTGTGGAACAGGGGAGAACAATTCAAAGCATGATGTTCTAGCTCCAGACGTTGAAGAAAAAGTGTTATCCCATGAAGGGCAAAGAGAAATAGTGGACTTAGGTGGTAATGTTGTTAAATTGCCATCGGCTGAAAAATTGAATCGTGTTGTTATTATTTCACCACCAATTGCATCAATTCAATATGGTGTACTTAAGGATACAAGTAATATAGTTGCTACCCATCCACTTACATTCAAAAATGCTAATCCCCAGATCATAAAAAAGATATTTAAGAATTTTGATGGGATTGATACTAGCTTTATAAAGGGATTTAGTATAAGCACAGAATCTGTTTTAAATCTCAAGCCCGATATAATTTTCTATTATGGACAGCAGCAAAAAAAAGGTTTAGAGAGCTTAAATATTCCTATGGTAGATTTCATGAAGCCTAAGGATAGAGATCCCGTGGCAATCACTACTGAATGGGAAAGATTGATTAGGGATATTTATCAAGTTGAAGACGGAAAAACAATAAAAGAGGAGTGGGAAAAGATAGACAAGGAATTGAGTACTTCTTTGGAAAAAATAGGTGAAGGTAAATTGAAGGGATTAATGATATTTAACAATAATAGCAACAAGATAGTTGTTAGTGGTAATAATACATATGGAGATTATTGGTTAGAAATGAGTGGATTAGTTAATGTGGCAGATAATATCATTGGAGAGAAAGAAGTTAGTATGGAACAAATTTATCAGTTCAATCCAGATATAATCTATGTATTTATGGGAGAACCTGCCATGAATTATTTAAAGGATATCAATGGACAGGATTGGTCTAAGGTTAATGCTGTTAAAGAAAATAGGATATATGATGTTCCAGAAGGCATATTTTCATGGGGAGCCCCTAATGCTGATTCGCCTTTAATGATACACTGGATGATGGCAAAAAATTATCCGTCGTATTTCAACGGAGATAAATTAATTAATATCATTAAGGAGTATTATGATAATCATTACAATATAACTTTAACCGATGAAATGCTTGATTCTATTGTTGAGCCAAACAAAGAAAGAGAGTAATTACAGTATGAGGGACAAGAGACTTAAGAGATATTACATGATTCTTAGCTTCATATTGATAATACTTATGGTTACTTCTTTAGGAGTTGGTAAGTTTGAGATTTCAAAACGAGATTTGTTAGGGATATTAAGGAATGCTTTGTCCAATACACTTTCTATGGATGATATCGAAACATTTGTTGTTTTTTCTGTAAGACTTCCTCGGATTCTCATGGCACTACTCGTTGGTAGTGGACTTGCTGTGGCAGGAGTGGGTATGCAGGCTATCTTTAAGAATCCCTTAGTTAGTCCCAGAATCCTAGGGGTATCAGCTGGAGCCAGCTTTGGTGTTGCACTTGGTATTTTAATTAATAACAACATTGTTTTCATACAGCTTATGGCTTTCCTGTGGGGGATTGTTGCTGTATTACTCACCTATACAATTGGGAAAAGTAATAAATCATCTTCCGTTATTATGCTGGTTTTGGCAGGTATAATTGTGAGTGCAGTTTTTACATCATTACTATCATTGCTACAGTATAGTGCCGATGTAGATACGGAATTGCCATCCATTATTTATTGGCTTATGGGAAGCTTATCTGGAGTGGAGATGAGGGATGTAAAAGCAGCTTTTTTGCCTATTGTATTTTGTACTGGCTTGTTGTTTATGATGAGATGGAAGCTTAACATGCTATCATTATCCGATGAAGAAGCTGAGGCCCTTGGACTTAATGTTAAGCTTTATAGAATATTGGTTATTTTATCCTCCACTATTATCTCGGCTACAGCTGTATCAATGTGTGGAATGATTGGATGGGTAGGGCTTATCACACCCCATATTGGAAGAATGATTGTGGGTACTGATAATGAAAAATTAATTCCTATTTCCATTATTATTGGAGGAATTTATTTGTTGTTAATAGATGATCTTTGTAGATTGATGTATAGTTCTGAGATACCATTATCTGTATTAACTGCTTTGATTGGGGCACCGGTTTTTGGATTGCTTTTAAAAAAGACAGGAGGAAACTGGACATGATTTTCGAGGTTGAAAATGGACATTTTTATTACAATGACATACCTGTTTTAAAGGATATAAACTTCCTAATAAAAAAAGGTGAGTTAATGACAATACTTGGGCCAAATGGAGTGGGAAAAACTACCTTAGTCAAGTGTATGCTTGGCTTTTTAGAATGGACCAAAGGGGATACCTTGATAGATGGATGTACTATAAAAGACTATTCTAGAAGTCAGCTGTGGAAGAGGATAGGATATGTACCTCAAATGAAAACCCTACCATTTTCCTATACAGTGGAATCATTAGTACTTATGGGACGGAATCCTTATATTAATTTTTTTTCAAGACCTAGGGAAGAGGATTATTATCATGTAAATAGGATATTAAAGGCTTTTGGTCTTGAACATTTGAAAAAGAAACGAATAAATAAATTAAGCGGTGGGGAAATACAAATGATCTTGATAGCAAGAGCATTAGTTTCAGAACCCGAGATGCTGATTCTTGATGAACCAGAGTTGAATTTAGACTTAGCAAATCAAGTAAGAATTTTTGATGTATTGATACAGCTTGTTAGGGCTAAAGGAATTGGTTGCATTGTTAATACGCATCACCCTATGAATGCTGTAAGATATGGACAAAAATCTCTACTATTAATGAAGAATTTTAAATATATTTATGGAGATGTTGATAATGTTCTAAATAAGAAAAATTTATCCACAACCTTTGAACTTTCAATGGATTGGTTTGATTTTAAAATTAGTTAAATATAGGCAACTCTTAGTGTTAGATTAAGATACTACGTGGATGTCGAGAAGTCACATATGTTTTTTTCAGTTCCTCCTATAAACCAGTTTATCATCTAAATAGAGAGAGGATAAAACTGCTTTATAAAGGGAACTTCCATAAAATATATGTGTCTTCTCTGGCAAACTGTCTTTGGTTTAAGATACAATATCTTCAGCGTTAATGAAATATTATGACTTAACTTGATACTAGGGGTGTTTATCTATAGGAGGCGATTATTATGTTGAATGAAAAAGACTGCAGTCCAAAGTGCTTTTATAAAATGGTTCACAATTATAAGGAGGCTCAATTATTATTTGCTGCAATAGAGCTGGATATATTTACTTACTTAGAAGAATTTAAGGATTACAAAGCGGTGGCTTTAGAAACAGGTTACAATGGAAGGAATCTAAAATTTTTTCTAAATAGCCTAGTGGCAATTGGTTTAATAGAAAAAAAAGGCAATAGTTATAAAAATACTTCCATGGTGGATTGTTATTTAAATAGAGAAAGAGAATTATATTTAGGTGAATATATTGTATTTAGAGAAAAAATGACACAGCTTTCAAATGTAGTAGAGCGTGTTAAAAATGGGCCTCTTCAGCAGGTAGTCAAAAATAATAAAGGTGTTGAGGTTTACGATTTTTATAAGTTAGCAAAGCTGTCAATTAAAGAGATGTATACAGGAAGAGTCCAGTCATTATTAGAGATTTCAAAATCCTTATTTACTAAGGATAAAGCTTTGAGGATATTGGATTTAGGTGGAGGTTCCGGCACTTTAGCCATAGAGTTTATCAAGAATTATCCTAATTCTAATGGTGTGATCTTCGAGCATCCCTTGGTTTCCAAACTACCTAAGGAATTGGTTAAAGAAATGGATCTTGAGGATCGTATAAAAGTTTTAACAGGGGATTTTACCATTGATGATATAGGAGGGGATTATGATTTTATAATAGCTTCCGGGGTATTGGATTTTGCTAAGGATAGTTTATTACATATGGTGGAGAAGCTATATGACGCTTTAAATACTTCCGGATATCTTTATCTTGTTTCCCATGATGTTAATGAAGAGCGTACTGCACCAAAGCAATTTATAGTAGGATGGTTATCTAGTCATTTAGATGGTTTAGATATTCTCCTTGATAAAAATACCATTACAAATGCTTTGGAGGCAGCCGGTTTTGTAGAAATGGAAGGGGAAAAGATAGGAAGTATCATGGATGATTTACAGGGAAAGATTTATATGAAAGGTTGAAAATCTTATTAGATTTAATATAATTATTATATGAATAATAAAACTCGTGAAATAATGGGAGATTTTTTAAAATTAATTGAGGTAGTGTACAATGGGAAAAGAAAGATTTTAGATTTTGGAGATGACATGGTCTTTTACAGGGGTGAAATTCATATGATCAAAGTAATTGGAGATCATTCAGGAATTTATATATCTGAGATGGCTAGACACTTTAACATTACCCGTGCAGTTGTATCAAAGACCATAATTAAGCTAGAAAGGAATGGTTTTGTACGTAAAGAGGAAGACCCATCTGATAGGAAGCGGGTATGTTTATATCTTACTGATAAAGGGAAGAAAGCCTATGACGCTCATAATACCTTTCATCTTGTGAATGATAAAAATATATATGAATTTTTAGATGGCTTAGAGGACTATAGTCTCGATATAGTGAAGGCTTTTATGGTAAAAGCCAATGAGATGGTAGAGAATCACTTTTAGTGAATAGAAATGAGGGGTATACCCTCATTTTGCAATATAATATAGGTATTGGTATTTACAAGAATTGGTATTGGTATTACAATAGACTTAGGCATATTCAAAGGATAAGCTAGTCACCTCAGTAGTCCCTTTGATTCTTTTCGGCCATGCTCAATCGCTTGCATACAGTAGGTATTATTGTGACTGAGTGCCTAGAAAATAATCAAAATCACTTCATAATCTGACTCGTTTATTTTCTTCATATGCCCTATTAGGACTATCGGTACTTCCCATAGTTATTTTCTTAAAGTATAAAGAGTTTACTCACTTAAGCTTTAATTTAAAAATAAAGGAGGCATATAAAATGGAAGAAGTATTAAGGGGATTGCAGCCGGAAGCTGTTTTTAAGCATTTTGAGGCTTTGACCCGTATACCTAGAGGGTCAGGAAATGAAAAGGAAGTTAGTGATTTTCTAGAAAAGTTTGGTAAAAACCTTGGATTTGAGGTAACCCAGGAAGAGTGTTTAAATGTTATCATTAATAAACCTGCCTCTGTGGGCTATGAAGATGCTCCTAGGGTTATTCTCCAAGGACATATGGATATAGTATGTGCAAAGAAAGAGGATATAGAGTTTGATTTTGTTAAGGATGCCATTAAGTTAGTATTAGATGGGGATATGATTCGTACAGAAGGAACTACACTTGGGGCCGATAATGGAATAGCGGTTGCAATGACTATGGCAATTTTAGAGGCTAAGGATTTACCCCATCCACCATTGACTGCATTGTTTACTGTTGAAGAAGAAACGGGAATGGATGGAGTTTTAAACCTCAAACCAGGAAATATTGCAGGGGATATTTTAATTAATATAGATTCAGAAGAAGAGGGAACAGTCCTATCTTCTTGTGCTGGAGGAGTAAGAAATGTAGTTTCACTACCTATACAATGGGAGGATGCAGACCCGAGCAAGAGTGCCTATAAAATTTCTATAACAGGATTATTAGGCGGACATTCTGGAATGGAAATTAATAAAAACAGGGCAAATGCAATTAAATTATTGGGAAGAATGTTAGATTCAATAAATTCAAATATAAGTATTGATATTGCTAAGGTCACTGGTGGAGAAAAAATGAATGCTATCGCGAAGATGGCTGACGTAATTATTATAACGGATAAAGAAAATGAAGAAAAATTGGAAAAGCTTGTAATGGATAACCAAAGTATATTTTCAAATGAATTCAAGGGTTCCGATCCAGAAATAACACTTTATATGTACAAAGGAGAAAAGCCCCATAAAGTATTTAGTGAAAATACAAAACAATCCTTAATAAGTATTTTAAGACTTATTCCAAATGGAGTTCAAACAATGAGTGCGGATATTAAGGGATTGGTAGAGAGTTCTAATAATGTTGGTGTACTTTTAACCGAAGAGAAGGATGTGGTATTTAGTAGTGCCATTCGCAGCTCTGTAAATACGTTGAAGAGAGAAATCAGTAATAGAATACAGTTTATATGTGACCTAACAAATGCCCATATGAAATTAGTAGCCGGTTATCCCGAGTGGGAATATAAGGTGGATTCACCTATACGGGATTTGATGAAAGAGGTTTATGAGGATATGTATGGTAAGGAGCTTAAGGTTGATGCTATCCATGCAGGATTAGAATGTGGATTTTTAAAGGAAAAAGTGGGTGATATCGATATGATATCTATTGGGCCTAATATCTACGATGTCCATACGCCAAATGAGCATATAAGTATATCATCTACAAAACGTGTTTTTGAATTTTTATGTGAAGTATTGAAACGACTTAAATAATCCTTTCTAAATAGGATTAAGGTACATTCAAAAAATAAACAAGTCATCTTACTGATTCTTTTAGTAACCTGACTTGTTTATTTTTTCATATGCCTAAAAACCTTTATTGTATAAATGAATGGAAGGTTTCATTTATTTTAGGAGGTAATATTCTGCATCTAAAGCTTTCAATATTGTCTACCTATTGTAGCACCGATTAAAGCCGTGAGGGGTATGGCACAAATCAATCCTATGCTTCCAGCCATCGCCCTAATTATCTCAGATGCAATTAGGTCTAGATTTATTATTTCCAGTGGAGTCATATTAAATGCCATAAACAAGAGCATTAAATGAATGGAACCCCCTGCATATGCAAGAATTAATGTATTAGACATAGAGCCCATTATATCCCTACCAATATTCATACCCGAACGAATTAAATCCTTGGTTGTTATTTTAGGCTGTATTTCTTCAATCTCCCACAGGGCAGAAGCCACTGACATTGTTACATCCATGACAGCTCCTAGGGCTCCGATAAGGATGCCTGCGAATAAAAGTCCTTGAAAATCTATTTGCTGGTTTTGTGGAATATAAGCTAGCAATTGAGCATCTTCATTGCCGAGACCCGTTAAATTGGAAGCAGTCCCCACTGACAATGCCAAAAGACCTGCAATTATTACCCCGCCTATTGTTCCTAAAAAAGCTGTCAGAGTTTTTTTGTTTTTCCCACTTATTACTAGAAGTGTCACTCCAACTGTTATAATGCAAACTAATAAAGAAATGAATATAGGATTTAGTCCCTTTAATATCAATGGAAGCAGTACAAATACAATCATAAATGCTGTAAAAATAAGGGTCAAAGCCGACTTTAATCCCTTTATTCCACCAATAAGTATAAGCAGCAATATAAACAATCCAATAATAAAATATAAATTATTCTCCCTTGATCTTTCATAAACCCTCAAATTTACTACATTTTCTTTTTCATCTTCGGTTAGGTGTAGAAGAATGCCATCATTTTTCTTGAATATAAGTTTATATGGAGTAATCATTTCTATAGTATTTCTTACTGTATACATTTCATTCTTATGTTTTCCAGTTAGTATCTTGACCTTGAGATGCTGATATCTTATATCCGATATAAGGGGGACATCGGGTTTGTCGATTGCTGTATCGTCAAAGGGGATATCTATAACCTTTGCTTTGACTGTTATATAATCAGGTCTTTTCATCTGCTCTTCATAATATTCCTTAAGACCTTCATCTTTTTTGGAGTCGGCAAAGCATAGATCAGCCATAGCCAGTCCTACAAATAAATAGCAAAATACTAACAAAATGGATATTCTTAACTTATTCACTATGTTAGCTCCTTTCCATCCCCAAGACTTATTGGTCGTTGAGTTTTTCAATTTCCTATGGATACTCTGGGTTTAACCTGTGGTTTATAATAAAAACGGGGTTGCCTAAGGGAGATTCCCTTGAGACAACCCTTTTTCCTGTAAATTATTCCATGCATCCATGAAATATAAATTCTTTTAAATTTCTAATTTACAGGCACTAATAACTTTTGTCCAGGATAAATTAAATTAGGATTTTCTAATTTATTTAATTCTGCAAGCTTTTGATATGTAGTTCCAAACTTTTCTGCAATTTTCCATAACATATCATTAATTTGAACAGTGTAGGTTTTCTCAACAACTGGTTGTGCTGGCTTAGCCGGTTGAATAAGCTCAGCAGGTTGTATCGGTTTAGCTGGTTGAATAAGCTCAGCAGGTTGTACCGGTTTAGCTGGTTGAATAAGTTCAGCTGGTTTTACTGGTTCTACTGATTGTTGTTCTTCAGTTACTGGTTTAGCCACCTCTACTATATAATCAACGGCCTGTGGAGTAATAGATTTAGCTTCTTTTATTGCTTCTATAAGCATATCTCTAATTGGAATGTAAGTATTCACAACATTTTTAGCATTAGTGAAGTCATATCCATCTCCACCTGTTAGCATAAAGTCATTAATAACAACTGTATAATACTTATCCATTTCAAGGGGTGTACCATCTTCAAGGGCTATAGAAGTTATTCTTTCTTCAAACTCCTTATCCTTATCATATTCAACCTTAAGTCCTGAGAATTGTCCATCGCGAACCTTTGGATTTAATATTCCATGATCGATTGCTTTTTTAAGGTCTTTTCCTGGCAGCTCCATAGTCACGAGAGCATTATCAAATGGCATGATTTCATACATATCACCCACTGTGATATTTCCCTCCAATAGACTTCTTCTAAGTCCACCGCCATTTTGAATAGCTACCTGACAGCCTGTTTTCTTTCTCTTCATGTCTGAAACCCATTTGCCTAATAGTGTGACATTTGGCTGACTTGGGTCATGGGCAAACTCAGCAGTGGCTGTTCCAATAACTTCATCTAAAATAGGACTTAAATCTTTATTGTATTTATCATAGGTTTTAGTGGTATTTTCATCGGCTATAAGATCATTTTTAGTCTTATATACGGCATCTACAGAAGCAGTAATATCCTTTACAGTTTTATCTTCATTTAGTTCAATACATATCTTACCAAGGGCACGACCGTATTTATAAGCTTGAACAATTGGCACTTCGTTCACTTCACCAGCTACTGTTTGATGGCTGTGGGCAGATACTATTGCATCTAGACCTTTAACTTTATTAGCCAATTCAACTGCAAGTCCAGTGATTTCTTTTGTTTCTCTATCTTGTTTAGAATCGATATGAGTAAGTGCTATTATAACATCTGGAGTACCTTCTTCAGCTTTTCCTGCCTTTAGATAATCAATCCATGTTTGTGCCGCCTGTACAGGATCTCTAAATTCAAGACCAGTTACATTTTCAGCCTTAGTTAAAGTAACGGTATCAGGATGAGCTAAACCAAGGAAAGCAATCTTAACGCCATCCTTTTCAACTATTAAGTAAGGCTTTGCCCATTTTACTGGTTCACCTGTTTCAGTATCATAGATATTTGCTGCAAGGAAATCAAAGCCACCATCTTCAGCCCATTTTTCCATGCGCTGTACTCCCCAATCAAATTCATGGTTACCAACCGCAGATGCTATTACACCCATGGCCTTCATCATTTCAGATACGGGAGCCCCATATGTAAGGTTTGATAATGCAGAGCCTTGATAGTTGTCTCCGCCGGATACAACTATGGTATTAGGATTTCTTTTCATGGCTTCATTAACGTATGATACCATTTTAGCCATACCAATATTTTTCCCTTTTTCTCTAACATCCTCGGACAGATTACCATGGAAGTCATTAAAAGTAATAATATCAATGGTATTAGCAATTTGATCTTCAACTACTGTTTCAGCAACGGGCTTTGTTGTGGAATCGTTACCACTAGGTGCAGTAGTAGTGGCTTCGTCGGCAAAGACAAATGATGTACCCAGTGTAAATAACATCATTGTAACTATTAGTAGACTTAGAAGTGATTTGCCTTTACAGACTTGTAACAATTTTTTCATATTAGTCCCTCCGTTATTAGATTTTTTATATGAGTGAATCACATGATATAAAGAGTTTAGGTTAAATCTTAATTTGTACATATCGAAATATCCCATGATTCTAAGGGGTTTTGATTTGTATAAGTTAAAGTTTATACCAAAATCCTTATAGAATATAGCTTTGAAGCTTCTAAAGCTACATGCAATTTGCCCACATAATTAATAAATTCTATGTTTTCTAGGAATATCCTTCTGATATTGCTAAATTTTGCTTAAGAAAATAATATGATATTCATTTGAGTAAATTACTGAAAAAAGCACTATGAAAAAGTAAAAAATTGACAAAAATAAAAGTAATAGATACAATGAACTTAAACAATGACTATTTTAGGGGGGGTAATTATTAATAGTATAAGAAAAGATTCATTTTTCATAAATAAAATGACTGCTTTAAAGGAATCAAATAAGGACTATTCTACATATACAGTTTTACCTGAATATGGAGAAGGAACAATAACGACTTTCAATATAATAAATGGACTCAAGTTAACTTTTAATAATTTAGTTCTTCAAGATAAAATTACCAATTACTATTCTGACCATAGAATATATTCACAAGATTTTCTTAAAATAGATTATTGCTTGAAGGGAAAGCTCTTGACCAGTAATCAAGAAGACAAAGTATTTCTAGGGAGCAAGGGAACATCTATGTATTATGAGGGTACTGGAAATGTCAAGATAATGGAGCCCTATGATAAACAATATGAAAGTATTACGATTATGGGATATAGTAATAAAATAATGGAATCCTTTGAAGAAATATTTCAAATAGAAAAGGAAAGGTTTATTAATTTTTATAAATTGATTAATCAAGGTGAAACTGTAATTATCAGATATAATACTAGGGTTAAAAGACTCGTTAATGAGATAAAACAAGCCATTTATGATGATAAAAATGCAATCATTAGAATAAAAACTATTGAGCTATTCCTATATGAGGTCATGAATTTTGAAAAAAATAAAAGAGTTAATATAGAATATTATAATCGCTGCACAATAAATAAAATAATAAATATCCAAGAATATATAATGGATAATTTGGATAAAAAAATTACAATTGATGATATTTGTGAAGGATTCGACATTTCTTCTAAAACATTAAAGGGATGTTTTAAGCAAACATTTCTAAATAGCATATATGCATATATAAAACAATCAAGAATGGAAAAAGGAAGGGAATTATTAATAAATACCGATAGAAGCATTCTTGAAATAGCTTTGAATTGTGGATATAGTAATAATCAAAATTTCACAAAAGCATTTAAACAGCATTACAATATCACTCCAAGGGATGCCAGAAATTTATATTGAGGCATATTCCAAAAATAAACTAATAATCTTATCCGCCAATTTAATTCTTTTCCCTATTGTTTTAAACAAGAACCTCTGTATGTTTATATATCCTGCGTACCCATGGTTTTAGCACCCCTTAAGCTTCATATTCTTAAGCATTCTTCAATCTTGTTAACCTTTACAGCAATCTGAAATCACTTTGTAATCTGACTTACTTATCCCTTTAATATGTCTAAATATTAGAAATTAATATCTGATTGGAACATTGATTACTCTGATTGAATAAGCGGGAGAGTTTTTTTTGAATTATAATTGATAATGATAATTAATATCTATGCGGGGAATTGCATAACTCTTACTTGGCTAAATTGCATAATATATGATGGTTTTTATAGAAAGTAATTATGCAATTTGCTCAATTACTTTGATTGATAGAAGGGGGAAAAATAATGAAGGTAGAAATATTAAATCTGTATAGTAATGAAAGTGAAAAGGGCTCTGGCCTTAAAAATCATCATGGGCAAAGTTTCTTAATTTCCATAGGAAAGGAACGAATTTTATTTGATACTGGCCAAAAGAGTAATATATTGTTTCATAATATGAATAAGCTCAATATTTCTCCAAATCACATAACAAAAATGGTTTTATCCCATGGTCATGTGGATCATACTGGGGCACTACCTGATTTTCTTGATAAAAGGACGAAAAAAGGAAGTCTGCCCCTATTTGCCCATCCCGATTTCTCGGAAGACAAAATTTTTAAAATGTTATTTATGAAAATGCCCTTAGGGTGTCCTAAATTGACACAAAGTCAACGAAAAAAACTAGATTTTCAATTAAGTAAACAGCAACAGCAAATTGCTCCATATCTAAAAACCACTGGAGAAATTACTGAAAGAAATGAACTTGATGGGCTGGAATCCCGTGCATTGCATTGGGAAAATAATAATTTAGTCGTTGATCCGATTTTAGATGATTTAACTTTAGTATTGAGTGCTAAGGACGGTGAAGTTATTATTGCAGGGTGTGCCCATAGTGGTATTTTAAATATTTGTAATCATGTAAAAAAATCTACGGGAAGAAGGATAAAGGCAATTATCGGTGGGACCCACATGGTTTCTTATACACACCAACAAGTTATGCATGTAGGAGATATATTAGAGAATACATATGACCTTCCTGATTTATATCTTAACCATTGTACAGATAAAATGCCTGCGCCATTCACTAAGAAAACCAAAACAATTGATATTCTTAAGAAACGATTTGGTGAAGAAAAAGTAAAGAAATGTAATGTAGGAACAAAAATAACCTTTGAGTGTGTTTAATATCTTATGGAGACAGGATGTTTTAGATTGTTTTGTGAGCGATACAGGGAAGGAAGATAGTTAGAATAATGGAAATAATTAAGATGGAATCAAATGCTGCCATATGCTATCTTATACCATAAATTTGAAGAAGGGAAGAAAAAATATATTATGCAAGACAATAGAAAAGAATTACTGGAAATGAGCATGGGCAAGCTTTTTATGAAGCTCGCTATACCATCCATGATAGGTATGATGGTAATAGGACTTTATAATATGGTGGATGCCATATTTGTAGGAAGGTTTGTATCTGCTGAAGGTGTTGGTGCTATAGTTGTGGCATATAACATAATAGCCTTGAATTTCGCTGTTGCAATGCTCCTTGCTACGGGAGCAATGTCAGCTTTATCAAGGGCTATAGGCGAAAAAGATGAAGAAACTACCAATAAACTATTTGGAAATGTATTGATATGTACTTCTGTATTATCCATTCTATTGACCATATTAGTTTATAACTTTGCCGGTCCAATGCTTCATTTTCTTGGGGCAAAGGAAGAAATATTAGCTTTAGGGACAAGATATTTAAAAATAATATGCTTAGGCTTTATATTCTCATCCCTAGGGCCTGCCTTGAATTTTTTAATTCGTGGTGAAGGAAAAATGAAGTCTGCAATGAAAATTATGATTCTAGGTATGGTTATAAACATCATCCTAGATCCAATTCTCATAAAGACATTTGGAATGGGAATAGAAGGAGCTGCATTAGCCACGATTATTGCACAAATGTTTGTTTTAATAGGAGATATTATATATTTTAAGTCAGATAAAAGCGTTATAAAAATATCAAAGGAAAGCTTTAAAGTTTCATTTGATATCATGCCAAAGATATTGAGCGTCGGAATATCGGGGATGGTTATGCAAATCATGCCTGCAATTCAGATGTCTTTAATGTTTAAGATATTATCTTCCTATGGAAACAATAGTATTGTATTGATGAGTGTTTCTTACAGGGTTATGACATTTGCTTTTGTATCCCTATGGGGGATAGCACAAGGGGTACAACCGATTATGGGAGCTAATTATGGTGCCAACCAACTTGAACGTGTGAAAAGGGCTTGTTTATCATTTACAAGAATATCTACAGTTATTGCGGGAGTTCTATGGATTAGTTTTATGATATTTCCTAAGGCAATACTAGGCTGGTTTATAACAGACGAATCCTTAGTTAGATTGGGCATAGGGCATTTTAGAATATTTCTTAGTATATTCTTACTTTATGGTTTTATGGCAATGATTATCGGATTCTTTCAAGCCATTGGAAAAGGAGGTAAGGCCGCCCTATTAGTTGGAGGAAGACAAATACTATTCTTCATTCCAATCATATTACTTTTACCCCATTTCATAGGGGAGACAGGAGCTTGGCTGGCCATGCCATTGGGAGATTTACTTACTATTATATTAAGTATATTTTTCATTATAAGAGAGTTTGCAGATATAAACAAAGAAATAGAAGTAGAGAAAAGGGTTTAATAAAAAACGCTTACTTTTAGTAGGCGTTTTAGATTGCTGAGAAATCTGAAGTTCGAGGCATTCTGAAATCAAGGGGCCACAGCGTATATACATACGTAAGGGTTCTTGGCTTCGGTAGCAACGAAGAAATAGATGACTATATGTAGTTGACAAAGGAATCATAAAATATTATCATATAAAGTGGTAAGTACCAGTTCGGTTTAGAATATTTTACAATAGCAAAGTGTCAAACAAATGGTACGTACGACATTATATCATAATGTTATGTTGATTTCACTGTTTTAGAAAAGGAGTGATTTATACATGAACTCGATTTTGGATACCAGGAGTCATACCTGAAAAAACACAAAAATTGATTCCCCGGCAGTTGCTGTAGGTACTGCCAACGGGATATACAAGTTTGAACCTAAGTTAGATTTTAATATATTATCAGAAATAAGGCAAAAAGTAAGTATTCCATTGGTTTTTCACGGAGCCTCGGGGGGGACCAGGTAAAAGCGTAAAACTATAATAAATTTTTTAGATTAGGGATGATTAAATGATATATTTAGGTGTAGATGGTGGGGGAACAAAAACTGCTTTTATCCTTATAAATCAATCGGGAGAAATACTTGGATATACAGTCAAGGGGACTTGCCATTACAAGCAAGTAGGAATAAAAGGTTTTTCTACAATACTGAAAGAAGGAATTCAACAAGTCTGTGATAAAAGTAAAATAGATATTAAGGATATTACATTTTCCTTTTTAGGGCTGCCGGGATATGGAGAAATAATTGAAGCTGCAGAGAATATGGAAAAGGAAATAAAGTTGATCCTACAATCAGAAAACTTTAAATGTGGAAACGATGTAGAGGTAGGATGGGCAGGATCTTTGGCATGTAAACCAGGTATAAATATAGTTGCTGGAACAGGAGCAATAGGTGTTGGGGTTGATAAACATGGGAAAAGTGTTAGAGCTAGTGGCTGGGGCCATGTTTGTGGTGACGAAGGTTCTGCATACTGGCTAGGTAAGAAAGCTATTGAAATATTTGGAAAAGAATCAGATGGAAGATTGGAGAAAACACCTATTTATGAAATTATGCGTAGGGAGTTAAAAATAGAAAGGGATTTTGATTTAATATCGATAGTATTAGAACAGTACAAAATGGATAGAGGGAAAATAGCAGGGTTTGCCAAGATTCTTTTTAAGGCTGCTGAAAATGGAGATGAACATGCAATAGGCATATTTGAAGAAGCTGCCTATGAGCAAGGGCTAACCGTAGGGGCAATAATCAATCAATTAGATTTTTCAGAGGAAGATGAAGTCCTTGTGTCTTATTCTGGGGGTGTATTTAGGGCCAAGGAATTTATTCTTCAGCCCTTTAAGAAATATATTTTAGGTCTTCATAAAAATATAAGGATAGTTAACCCTTTATTACAGCCTATAACAGGAGCGGCTTTATATGCCCTTAAGTTAGGAACAGAGGAGTTTAATGAAGGGGTTATTAGTAGACTTATAGGGGAAGAGAAATTTAAAATATAGTAACTCAAAACCGCCTACAAAAGGCGGTTTTAGGTTGCCTAAAAACCCGAATTTCTTCGTTGTTGCTTCACCCAAGAACCCTTACGTATGTCTGTATACGCTACGGCTTCTCGGTTTCAGCACGCCTCGAACTTCGAATTGTTAGGCAGCCTGACATCTTGTTGACTTTGTCAACAATCTGAAACCGCCTATAAAAGGCGGTTTTTAAAAAAGTTTGGTTAATTAAACTGGTTAGGATTGACAAAATAGTTAACTAGGTGTACTATAGAAAAAAGGAACGAATATTACCATGATTTGATTAACATGTTTATGGTTGCGGAGGTTAATAATGGTGAATGGCTCAATGAAAAAATATAGTAAGACAATAGAATTTTTATTAAGAGTTAATAATAAACTTAACCTGATCTCAAAGGAGCCAAGGGATTTTGGTACTGGAGACTTCTTGTATTCTACAGAAATCCATACAATAGTTGCTATTAGCAAAACTCCAGGAACTAATCTAACTCAACTAGCTGAAACCCTAGGAGTTTCTAAAAGTGCTGCATCTAAGTTTATAAAAAAACTTATAGCAAAACATTATATTATAAAAAGTAGGCCCGTTGATAATCAAAGAGAAGTAATCTTTAATCTTACGGATAAAGGTAAGATTGCTTTTCAAGGACATGAAAGGTTTTCCAGTGAAACATTCAAAAGAGTGTATAGCATTTTAGAAGATAGTAAAGAAAGGGAAATAGTAACAATCGAGAATTTTTTAGAAAAGCTAAACGAGGAATTGGCTCAAATAATTGAAAAAATCTAAAAAAATTTTAAGGAACAATTAACCAGGTTAACAATTATGAGGGTAAAACTATATATAGAGAGTTCCAAGTAAATCTTAATTTATACATGTACAAATACTCAGTGTTTCTGGGAGTTTTGGACATGTATAAATTGAAATACGGGAATCTTTATATCGAATTTTAAATGAGAATGAATATCTTTATCAAATTTGAAGAGGTATTGTAATTTCCATAAATCTATTATATGAGGAGAGGTACATATGAATGAAAAAACTAGAATCATGAGTGAGGAAAGTATTCCAACAGCATTATTGAAATTTGGTATACCTGCAATTATTGGATTCCTTATAACTGCGGTATATAATTTTGTAGATGCCATATTTGTTGGAGGTCTGGGAACAAGTGCAATGGGGGCATTGGCTGTAGCGTTTCCCATATCAATGATTAGTATAGGAATTGGATTGATTTTGGGAAGCGGATCAGCATCTTATATTTCGAGACTATTGGGAGAAGGAGAAATAAAACAGGCCAACATAGCATCCTCAATTGCATTTTGGGGAAGTTTGATTCTGGGAGTAATTGCGATAATTCCAACTTTAATTTTTTTAGAATCCGTATTGAGTTTTTTTGGAGCAACAGAAACTATACTACCCTTCGCCAAGGCTTATATGTATATTTTTATTCCAGGGTCTATATTTAATATTATAAATATAGCTTTGAACCATTTAGCTAGAGCCGAGGGTGCAGCTAAAATAAGTATGAATACATTGTTAATAGGTGCTATCCTAAACATAATATTAGATCCAATTTTCATATATATCTTTGATCTTGGAATAAGGGGAGCTGCAATTGCAACGGTAATATCACAAATTGTATCCACAATTTTATTACTTAGATTTTTTTATAGTGTGAAAAGTAGTATTAAAATATCCATAGGATATTTTACTTTATCTAGAAAGGTTATATTTGAAATAATTAAAATAGGAATTCCTAATCTTGTTACACAGATATTGTCAGGGGTATCAATGGGGCTAATAAATTCAGCAGCTTTTCCCTATGGAGATGCGGCAGTGGCTGCCATGGGAATTGTCAACAGAATATTCGCCATAGGAAGCTACATTGTTTTAGGATTTTCAAAGGGTTTCCAGCCCATTGCGGGATATAATTACGGAGCAAAAAAATATGATCGTTTAAAAAAATCGATTAATGTTTCACTGAAATGGACGACTTATTTTTGTTTCATCTTAGCAATAATTGAAATCATATTTGCAAGTCAAATAGTATCAATATTTACTAATGAATCTAGGGTTCTTGAAATAGGGGTTCAGGCTTTAAAGGCCTATAGCATAGTGTTTCCGATTTTTGGATTTGGGACGATTTATATGAGTTTATTTTTAGCATTAGGAAAGGGAAGAGAAGGTCTAATACTAAGTCTAGGAAGGCAAGGCATATTTTTAATACCTACTGTGCTTATTTTACCACAAATAATTGGACTAAAGGGCGTTGTTCTTTCTCAACCAATTGCCGATATGTTGACAGTGATATTGACATTATTCTTTAGTGTTAAGTTAAAAAAAGAATTGGATTCACTGGTGATAAAAAGTAGAATAGGAATAATTCATTAAAAGTTCTGGGATAAATTAATTATTTAAAAGATTTACTAAGGCATCTTCCTTTAAAATAGTAATAGTTCGATTCTGCATATGAATAGTTTTTTGATTGCAAAGTATTTTTAATTCTCTAAATAAGGATGGGCGGGACACATTTAGATGTTCGGCCCATGCTTTTTTTGAATAGGGTAAGGTAATAACATTATCTTGTGTATATTCCTCCATAAGATTTAGTAATGAAAATGCAATTTTTTGTTGAATAGATGAGTAAGACAATAATTCAGTTTTTAAATTCAGTAAAAGTACTCTATTTGCAAAAGAACTCAGAAAATTATCTAATATCATAGAATTACTAGATATCATACATAATATGTTTTGCTTAGAAATAAGAAAAATTGTGCTTTTAGTTTTTGAGAATATATTGCAGGGATATGTTCCTGTTTTTGAAAAAACAGAACCTTCTCCGAATAAGTCTCCCTTCTTCTTATTAAGAATACTTATGGTTTTGCCTGAAGCTAAGTTTTTCTGTACTTCAATACAGCCCTCTAAAATAATACCAATGCATTTAGTGGGATGATCAATTCCGAAAATCAAATCTCCTTTTTCATAATACTTAATTTCATATTCAACTAAGGATAAAGCATGGTCAATTTCACTTTGATTTATGTTTTTGAAAAGAACTGAGGTATAAAGTGATTTTAAAAGATATTTCATATTACCCTCCAAATTTCTAAAAAGAGTATCTCTAGATACTTCAAATATTGATTAATCAATTATACTATAATGATAATAAAATGTAAATGATATGGATTATCATTATCTGTGGAGGTTGTTATGTACAGCATTGGAATTGATATAGGCTATTCTACATTGAAATGTATAGTTATAAGTGACCAAAGGAAACAAGTATTTGATAGTTGTTTATTCCATCATGGTAATGTAAAAGGATTATTAAAGCAAGTGCTAAGGGATATACAAAGTAAGTTTGATATAAAGGAATCCTATATAGGCTTTACGGGAGAACATGGTAAGTTATTTGAAAAATATCATATTAATGATATTTCAGCGTTGATTGAAGGGGTTATTTATACCGACGAAAATATTAAATCTATCATGGAAATAGGGGCTCAGAGTTCTAGGTTTATAACAGGTTTTTCAAAGGATTCTAGGGCAAATATAAAATTTTCCATGAATTCAAGTTGTTCAGCTGGTACAGGTTCTTTTTTAGAAGAACAGGTATCACGATTAGGCATAGAGCTTGATGAATATTCAAGCTATATAAGAAGGGCTACAAAAATACCTAGAATTGCAGGACGGTGTAGTGTGTTTTCTAAGACAGACATGATCCACCATCAGCAGGAGGGCGTAAAAACTGAAGATATATTACTTGGGTTGTCCTATGCCCTTGCTAGAAACTATAAAGCTAATGTAGTTCAGCATATCAAGGTGGAAAAGCCAGTAATGTTTGTGGGTGGAGTAGGACATAATGAAGGTGTAATAAAGGCATTAAAGGATATCCTTCAATTTTCTAATGAGGATATGATCGTTTCCAGTGTCTGTTCCAATATGGGAGCTTTAGGTGCGGCTTTATTGGGCAGTGACAACAGTATGATATGTACTTTGGAAGAACTAATTAATGGGATAAAGGAAATAGAAGGAATAAATGAAGATGGGCTGGTTTATGAACCCCTTAAAAAATATGGAGATAAGGATAGTTTAGATAAACATATGTGTAAAATTCCTGTGGAGGATATTGTCCCAGGCTATATTGGAATAGATGTGGGTTCTACCAGTACAAATGTTGTACTAATCGATGGTAATAGGAATGTTTTATCCTATAGATATTTGAGAACCAAGGGGAATCCTAAAAAAGCTGTGAAGCTTGGTATGGAATCCATACAAGATGAGTTTCATGGGAGGCTAAGGATAAGAGGCATAGGAACAACCGGTTCAGGTAGAAATATGATTGGTAAGAAAATAGGTGCAGACCTTATCATAAATGAGATTACTGCACAGGCAAAGGGTGCTGTAGAGCTAGATGAAGATGTGGATACCATTTTTGAAATAGGAGGTCAAGATTCAAAATATATAAGCATAAAAGATGGCAGGGTTGTTGATTTCGAGATGAATAAAATTTGTGCTGCTGGTACAGGCTCATTTATCGAAGAACAAGCTAAGAAGCTAGGAATACCTATAGAGGAATATGAGAAAGTTGCATTACAGGGAAATAAGCCCCTAAATTTAGGAGATAGATGTACAGTTTTCATAGAAGGGAATATCTCAAAGGCCATATCCCAAGGAAGAAGCAAAGTAGATATCACAGCCGGGCTTAGTTATTCCATTGTCAATAATTATTTAAACCGAGTAGTTGGTAATAAGCCCATAGGAAATAAAATTTTTCTCCAGGGAGGAATAGCCCATAATCAAGCTGTGGTTAATGGTTTTAGGGCAGTACTTGGCAAGGAAATTGTAGTTCCCCCATTTTTTAGTGTCACAGGGGCCTATGGTGCTGCATTATTAACCAAAGAAGAGGTTGAAAAGGGTGAAAATGAAAGATCAATATACAATGAAACAGAAGATATTGAAGGTGAAATTGAGAAACTGTTTTTAAAAGGGTATACTGGGGAAATTCATGGGGATAAACCTACTATTGGCATTCCCAGAGTTCTATTTATCCACAAATTATTTCCCCTATTCAATGTGTTCTTCAAGGAGCTAGACTTTAATGTTGTATTATCTGAAGTAACTAATGAAGATATTGTTGCCCTTAGTCAAGGGTATTCACTGGATGAGACGTGCTATCCCATAAAGCTTATCAATGGCCATGTTGCCACGCTAATTAATAAAGGTGTAGATTATGTATTTTTACCAAGTTTGTATACTATGAAGCACGAAATATCCAATACCAGAGAAGATTATGCCTGCGTATATATGCAAACTGCTCCTCAAATTGTGTCACAGGTAATGGATTTGAGGGGCAAGGGCATCAAGCTTCTATCTCCAGCCCTTTCCTTTAAGTTTGGTAAGAAATACATGATGAAGACCCTTATGGAATTGGGAAAAGAACTTGGTAAAAATAGTGGGCAAACCACATTAGCCATAGCAAAGGGAATGAAAAGATTTAAACAATTTCAAGATGAAGTTGAGAATTTAGGAAAAGAGGTTATTGATAATCTAAAGGAAGATGAAAAGGCCTTTGTAATAATTACTAGAACCTACGGAATAGCAGATAAAGGGCTCAATATGGGAATTCCACGAAGGCTAAGGGAGATGGGCTATAAAGTCCTTACGTTATCCAATCTTCCTGCCCACAGTTATGATTTATCTGGGGAGTATCCTAATATGTATTGGCCCTTTGGACAGCATATCCTATCCGGGGCGAGAATTGTAAAAGAGAGCAAGAATCTTTATGCCATATATCTTACAAACCATGGATGTGGGCCGGATACAATTTTAAGTCACTATTTTAAGGAAGAAATGAAGGATAAGCCATATCTTCATTTAGAGGTCGATGAACATGCATCAAATGTTGGGGTAATGACACGAATTGAAGCCTTTGTAGATAGCTTAAAGGACAATAGGGTTAATGGTGAAAGGGATAGGGCGTGTAGCAATATAAGAGATACTAGGGAAATATGCGAAAGAAGTATATATATACCCTATTTATATCCCTACAGTAATTTACTACAGAGTTTGTTTAGAAAAAGAGACATTGATGCAAAAATCCTGCTGCCCACTGATGAAGAATCCTTGGAGATTGGGAAAAGATACTCCACGACAAAGGAGTATGTATCCCTAACGGCTTTATTAGGGGATGTATTTTCACAGATAGAAGGAATGAAAAGGAAAAATACAAGTATATGGGTTCCTAAAACCGAAGGGAGTGAGGCCTTTGGTCAATATAGTAGACTATTAAAGCAAAAGATCAAACTTGCTGGACATGAAAATATAACGGTGGAATCACCATTTATAGAGGATTTGTTGGGGGATGAAGAATATGGCTTGGATTTTGGATTGATATTAGTTGCAGGAGACCTTATTATGGCTTCCGATAAAGAGCATAGAAATGACTATTTAAAAGAAATATTAAATAGTATTGAAGCTGGAACATTTAACGAGGAGGTACTTCTTAAAATATCTAAGCATATCTACAATCAATTATCAAGGAAGAGCTATGGGAAATTCATATATGCCCTAGGAGAATTGAGTATAGTATTTAACCCTCTCCTTAATAACCATCAACTTGAAAAACTTGAGCTTAAAAATAAGGTCTATTATGTTCCTATTTCTGAGATGATGTTTTTTAGATGGACAGATTATTTAAAAAAGGAAAAAAGTAACCATAAATTATTGAAAGATAATTTGACAAATATGAAGAAGGTAATGAACCGTATTTCAGAAGAATTACAGGAATATAGTCCATTTGATAAGGACTTGGATGAAATGATAAAAATAGCTGATTCCAAATTGCCATTATATTGTGGCGGAAATGGGAGATATAGGATGATTAAACAGTTTAGATGCCCAGCCACAATAAATGGAGCTTTGATTTTGAATTCCATGTATGAAAATACTGGAACCATATTAAAGCTTTTAAAGGATAAGTATCAAAAAGAATTTAATTATCCCGTCATGGAATTATCCTTTGATGGTAGTAAACATAGTGGAAATGATGAAAAAATTCAAAATTTCATTTATTATATCTAAAAAATTACGAGGAGGATCTAAAATGCAAGAAAAATATTTAAAGAATGTACCATTTGAAGAGGTTTTAAAATTAAAGGATTTAATAGACTATTCAGAGGGTAGGGTGAGTAGTAAGACCCTTGTACAAAGAAGTGATCTCAGTATAACATTATTTGCCTTTGATAAAGGTGAGGGATTGAGTACACATTCTGCACCGGGGGATGCAATGGTATATATAATTGAAGGAAGTGTTGAAATAAAGATTGGGGAGGATACAAAGGTCGTATTATCAGAGGGAAACACAACGGTTATGCCTGCAAATATTCCCCATGCCCTAGAGGCAATAGAAAAATTTAAAATGATGCTTATTGTGGTAAAGCCTGAGAAAAAAAATAAATAGTACATGGGGGATTTTATTTATGGAAGAAAAATATATCAAAAATATAGATTTTAAAAAAATATTTAATTTTAAAGATTTGATTGGATATGTGGAAGGAGGCGTTGAAAGTCGTACCCTTGTTCAAAGAGAGGATTTTAGTTTAACCCTGTTTGCCTTTGATAAGGGTGAAGGCATAAGTGCCTATTCAATGCCAGGGGATACCATGATATATGTATATGAGGGAAAAGCCGAGGTGGTTATTGATGAAAAAACAAAATCCATGGTTAAAGCAGGAGAAACCATAGTGGTTACTTCCAATGTACTTCACAGTCTTGATGCAGTGGAAAAATCAAAAATAATGATCATTATAGTAAAAACACAAAAATAGTGGAGAATGGGAGGAAGATCATGAGACGAAGAGTGGCATTTATTTTGATTCTAGCTTTGAGTATTACATTGTTTTTTGGATGTGATAAATCAGAAAATACCGTGGGTAAAGATTTATCAGAGAAAAAGGACATAGAACAATCATCAGAAATTCCAGACAAAGAAATAACCATTGTTATGGGTGGACCCAAGGCACCTCCAACATTTCCACTACTTAGGATGATGGAAACAAATGCCCTTGGAGAAAATGTAAAAATTGATTTCAAGGTGTGGAATAGTGTTGAGGAATTATTGGCTACAGCTACGGGTTCAGAATATGGATTTTTAGCTATACCAGTTAATGTGTCAGCCAAGCTATACAATAAGGGCGTTGATATAAAACTTACAAACGTAAACACCTGGGGTGTTATGTACCTATCCACTAGTGATCCAGAGTGCAATGAATGGGAAGATTTGAAGGGTAAGAAATTGTATGTACCATTTAAAAGCGCTCCGCCAGATATAGTTACACAACATTTCTTAAAGCAATATGGATTAAAGGTAGGAGAAGATATTGAGATAGCATATTCAACACCAGCGGAAATTGCACAGCTAATGAAGGCAGGAGAGATTGAGTATGCAATGAATATTGAACCATTTATAACTGCGAGTAAGATGGGAAATGAAAATGTAAGAGTGATCTTTGATTATATGAAGGAATGGAAGAAATTAGAGGGAGAAGAGTATGATATACCAAATGCAGGTATAGCCACAAATAACAAGTTCCTAAAGGACAATAAAGAGTTGGTAGCCTTATTTGAAAAAGAATATGAAAAGGCCCTTGCATGGACGTTGGAAAATCCTAAGGAGGCATCACAATTAGTAGAAAAACATCTTGGACTGAAGGGGGCTTTGATACAAGAATCCATGTCAACCCTAGGGCTTAATTATAAACTAGCTGGTGATGCTAAGAAGGATTTAGAAAAATATTATGAAACCCTATTAAATTTTAATGCAGATAGTATCGGGGGGAAAACTCCAGATGAAAACTATTATTACGAAGAAAAATAGGGACATACTTAAAACTCTAATTGTAATATTGATTATTTGGGGAGGATTATCGATGGTCTACTCCCCCATAATCCTTCCAGGCCCTATTTTAACATTAAAATCCACAGGGGATGTTTTAATGGATGCTGGTTTTTTTAGGGATGTGTTCATTACTCTCAAAAGACTATTTATAGGGCTATCAGGGGCCATTTTATTAGGAGGAATTTTAGGACTTTTAATAGGTGCCAATAAAAGGATTAGTAATCTATTTGAGCCCATATTTCATATTATACAAGCCACACCCCCCATATCATGGTTAGCACTTGCCATGATATGGTTTGGACTAGATGGAGAGGCCACTGTATTTATTGTGTTTATCGCTAGTATACCTATACTCATAATTAATATTGTAGAAGGATTTGAAAACATTGATCCTAAACTAATTGAAATGGGCAATATTTTTGGGTTTTCAAAAAAACAAGTGCTTTTTGAAATTACACTTCCATCATTAAAATCCTATTTGAAATCTGGAATTACAATAGCAGTTGGATTAGGATGGAAATTGGTAATTATGGGAGAAGTCTTGAGTTCAAGTACTGGAATTGGAGCCCAAATAACTAATTCAAGATTAAATATTGAGACTGGTAAGGTGCTGGCTTGGACAATTATTGTTATTGTGTTAGGATATTTTTCTCAAAAATTGATAGATATAGTATTTGATTTTAGGAGTAAAGGGGAAAACTATGATTTTGCAAATGAACAAAATAGAAAAAGTATTTGGCGATTATGTAGTATTAAAAGATTTTTCCCTAGATATTAATGATAAAGAGATAGTATGTATAATCGGGCCATCTGGATGTGGAAAATCTACAATGCTTAATATTATATCGGGACTTATTCAGCCTTCTAAGGGAGATTTTTTAAATAAAAGTGAAAGAATCAGTTATGTATTTCAAGAGGATCGATTACTTCCATGGAAGACAGTGTATGAAAATATTCTTGCTGTGAATAAGAAAGCTTCAAGGGAACAAATGAAAATATTAATAGACAAGGTGGGACTCAAAGGATTTGAAAACTATCATCCATCACAATTAAGTGGTGGAATGAGGCAAAGATGTTCCATTGCAAGGGCATTTAATTATGAAGCAAAGTTATTGCTTATGGATGAACCCTTTAAATCCCTTGATTACAATCTGAGATTTGCCATGATTAACCACCTATTAAATCTTTGGGAGATAAAGCAAAATTCAATAATCTTTGTTACCCATGAAATCGACGAAGCTCTTCTACTTGGGGATAGAATACTGGTGTTATCCCATACACCCACAAAGGTAATAAAGGAATTTGAGATAAAAGCTTTAAAAAGAGAACGAAGCTTAGAGAATGAAATGTTAATTAAAATAAGAAATGAAATAATTAGTTGTCTTGTGAAATAGAATATTAGGGGCAGACTTCATGAATTGATGTAAAATTTGTGAGGTTTGCCCTTATTCTTTTGTTACAAAAAAGTCAAAAAAAAATAATATTCGACAACAAAAAATGACAAATTTATACATGGGGAATAAGTATAATATAACTCGGGCAAAAATTGTAACTTGGTGTCGAGGGGTGGGAAAAAAATGATAACAGTAGAAAAATAAAATCATTCCATAGCATGTTTATGAAAGCTGAATTATCACTAAGTTTTATTTAGAATCACAAAAAATTTTAAGGGAGGAAATAATTTTATGAAATTAAATAGCAAGATATTAACCACGATTTCTTTAATAATGGTTTTTTTGCTTCCCATTAATTGTCTTGCATATAATGAAGAAGCTCAAAAAATAAAAATAGGTAATGAAAATGAAGTGAAGCTTATTGAGGAATTAAAAGAAAAATTTAAAATACAACCTAAATATGAGGAAATATTAGAAGAACTTGTTAATAAAGGATATAAAGACAAGGATGTCTTGGTGGTTTATGAATTTTTATTTCATAACTACGGGACCCTAGATGAGGTTGAAAAGATATTGCAATTAGCTAAAAACAAAAACTTGGAAGAAGTATTGAAAGAATATATACAAAATACAGAAAGCAACAGTATTCAACCGGATATTTCATTTGATGAAATAAAGGATATAATCGAAAATACAGAACTAACCTTTGAAGATATTGTAATAGCAGGCGAAGTTACATACAGCATAAATAAATTGCTAGATTTCAATTGTTACTACAATGAAAAAACAAAAGTGGACAATAACTTAGAACTCCATAAAGACTTACAGGAGAGTGCAGCTAAGGAAGAAGTCGATGAAGAGTTACAGAAAGAAGGTTCTGATTTAAAAGAAGCAGTTGATAGGGAAAATGAATTAATAGAAAATGATTCTTCAGAAGAAACGGTTAAAGAAAAAAATGAGGAATTACAACACAATATTAACCTAGAGGAAACAATTGATAAAACAAATAAAGAAGAAACAATATCCACCACAAATGATATTGAAGAAAGTACTATAGAAGAGAATAAAGAAGAGTTGCCAGAGGAAAAGGTGATTCCTGAAAATAAAGAATCAGTAAAAGAAGTTAATGAATCTAAAAGCTTAGCAGATGATAAAGGTATAAAAATAGTAGATGAAGAAAACGAAAAAAACAATCCTGATGGAATTATCACAGAATCGGAAGACGAATTCGTAGACGAGAATAAAGATAATGAAAAAACTTTAGAAGAAAAAGATAATAAGCCAAAGGAAGCCATGATATCAGAAGCTGATGATATTGATCAAGGGGTAAAAGAAAAACAAGAGTTTAGTAAAAAAGAGAAAGAAGATGAAGAGCAATCCATAGAAGAGAATAAAGAGGATGAAAAAATCCTAGAAGAAAAAGATAGTAAGCCAGAGGAAGCTAAGATATTAGAATCTAAGGAAAATTCAGAAGAAATTGGAGAAAACGAAGACTTTGAAGTAGATGAAAAACAAGAATCTACAGAAGAGGTACAAGTACAGGAAAAAATAATTGAAAATTTGGCAGAAGAAGAAACTATAGAGAAGGAAGAAACTATAGAGAAAGAAACACCTACACAAGAGAATATAGATGAAGAAGAAACAGAAGAGCCTATAGAAACTAATGAAAATGACGTTTCAGTGGAGGATTCAATAAAAACAGAGGATCAAGCTTTAGAAGAAAAACAGGATTCCCAGGATGAATCAGATAGAGGATCAGAAGAAGATATTATTGAAATTGAAGATGAAGAAGAAAATATTGTGGAGACCATGGAATCCAATGAACCTAAAGAAACAAAACCTTCAAAATTAAGGGATACTATCTCAGAAGATTCAAATGGTGGGGGTTTGAAAACACAGCAAACAGTATTAGAAAAGAAAGAGGAACTTATAACATTGACAAATCCAATAAATAACGAAGATATCCTTAGTGGAGATAAAGATATTTTCCACTATATAATGCAGCTTAGGGAAACAAATTCATGGGAGGATATAAAAATCAAATTTAATATTCTTAGGTTAAATGAAACTCTTGAAAATGCAAATGTTGACGATGATTTGTTTAATGATACATCAATAAAATATGGCTTATCATCCGATGAGACCTATATTGTTATTAGATTTTCACAGGAGATAAATAAAAATGTAGATTATGTAGTCGAAAAATTGATACAAGGATCATCCCTAGATGATATATATATAGAATATCTAATACATAAATATAATAACTAAAAATATATAGATCAATTTAAAGCGAGGTATTTATATGAGATTAAAGAGAATTATAAGCTATATTATAATATTTACAATAATTGTTGCCCAGGTGACTCCTATATATGCAGATGATATACATCAATTTATTAAAGAAGAAGGGATTCAAAATCTAAGTCAAGATAAAGAATTGATAGAGAATGATAAAAATCCCTTTGGCAATACGGAGGATTTCAAAATCGAGGTTATTGAAGAAGAAGATACTGGCGAATTTGATGATGTGGATATTGACTATGATAAAGTGATTCAAGATAGTGATAATCAAGAAGAAATAAAAGAGATTGAACTAAAGAAAGAAGAGACTCCAATACAGATAGTACCGATCTTAAATAATAAAGAATCAAATGTAAAATTTAACTTGAGTGAAAGCCTTAGAAGCGGTAAAGGTCTATTATTTAGAGCTAATAGGCCTAGCTTGATGTCAGCATATACAAGTGAAACAGAAAAGTATCTAAATGAAATAGCCACTCCAAAGGCTCAATATAATGTAGATATTATGAATTCATACAAAGATGACTATGAAGCAGTAGAAGATATAGATCCAAGAACCGGTGAACTTACATTAATCCATACTGACTATGTTCTACCTGGTAGAAATGGATTAGACCTTGAGCTGAAGAGGATTTACAAGAGTGGTCATGCCCATGTTTGGAATACAAAAGCTAGATTAATAGGAAATGAAATTAAAGATGAGATTTTTAGCTCTAACTTTATAATTAATAATCCAAGGGATTTAGAAACCTATTATGACAAAAGATATAACCTAGGTATAGGAATGCGATTTTCATTTCCAAGTTTAGAGATAACTAATACAAATAGTGGCATTTTTCTTCATTCTGAAACAGGTAAAGTTTATCAAATAGAGAAGAAAAATAATGAATATGTCATAGATGGACATAAACTAAAGGATATTTCCTTTAAAGAAGATACAACTTATACAAGTGGACAAACCGATATAAGTAGTTATAATTCTAAATCTAGATATGTACTTATAGAAAAGGATGGAAAGAAAACCTATTTTTCAAGTGACGGAAGAATACTGGGGATAAAGGATAGATATAATAATGAGATAAAATTTTACTATCAGTATTTTGATGCACATAAAGTGAAAAATACAGTTTTCAAGAGATTGTTAATAAGTAAGATAATAGATACAGTGGGTAGAGAGGTAAATATACAATATAATTCTGATTTGAATTTTACACCTAAAAAATTAGCAAATGGTAAATATTCAACGGATTTAGAAGGCAAGTTTGACGTAGAAATTTTTCTTCCAGGAAATAAAAAGATAAGATACAGCAAATCCGGTCTTTCCATGACTGAAGAAGGTGAAGTATTAAGCACAAGGTTAATGTATAGCTTAGAAAAGCTAAAGAGTACTAGCGATAGACAGTACAAGGACTATGCTAAATATGTATACAGTTGGAAGAGTAAAAATCTAGGGATAACTTACTCTGGAAACACATATAGTAAATACAATACATATAACCTTATAACTGAAGTTAAATACGCAAGAAACAATAGGATAGACAAATATGAATATATAGAAGGGACTAGGAAATTAGGAGATACTGGTAAACTTCAATATTCGAAGGTTGGAAAGAAGATAATATTACAGCAGAACCTTAATACATCAACTAATGAGTTTACTTATGAAAATAAGAAACAAATCAATTATAATTATTCCAATGAACCATCGGGGTATGGTGTCAGTGGATATAAGAAAAATGATGATGACTATCTAAAAAATACCTACAGATACAATGTAGAGGTACAGTATCCATATAGTAAAAAAGCCTTTACATATAATGGGAATCACGAACTGATAGAAGTTTGTGATAGGGGATTAGACCATAAAATAAATAAGGAATTCACTTATGATGAAAAAGGACAGCTTAAGAAAAAGATAACAAAGGAATTTGAAGTAGCTGATGGCAGTGTAGGTGATAATTCTATCAGTAAAATAGAAGATTTTAGCTATGATGAATATGGTAATCTACTTAGTTATACAGGTCCCTTAGCAAATAGAAGCAATAATAAGCCCACAGATGATAAAAATACAATCAAGTATACCTACTATACTGATAAATACCATGCTAAAAAAACCAAGGAATGGTATAAAGACGATTCTACTAAATGTAGAGAAGATTATAATGCGGATAATAAGGGTAACATAACTAAAATCCTTGAGAGCTATAAAGAAGATTACAGTAGCAAGGGAAGAATAACTAACTACACCTATGATTCCTATGGTAACCTATTATCACAATCTATAGATAATAAATATAATATACAATTTGAGTATGGTACTGACATCGATGGAGTAAATCATAGGGGGGCATATTTAACTAGAGAATATAAAACAATTGATAATAAGACTATAGAAAAAAGATACAGCTATGATTTTAATACAGGTAATAGATCAAAATTCATGGATGAAAATGGCAATACAATTAGCTATATATATGATGATTTAAATAGAATCATAAAAACAATCTATCCAAATAAGGATAATGACAGAAGAGTATATTTTGAAAATAGAATATATGAAAATCCCCAGACACAAGCGCTAAGGGTTGAAGTGTGGAGAAAAAATAATAAAGTTACAGTAATAAGAGATACAACTTTGCATAGTGAAGGAGTAAAAACATATTCTATAAGGATTTCTAAAGAAAACATAATTAAAAATTTAGAACAAAATTATAATCTTAAAAACTTAACATGGGACGTAGTAGTTCAGCAACATTCAAGGGAGCTTAGAGGGTATATACAGGGTATGGTATTGGAAAAGCTCATTTCGAAGAATTATTTTCCCATAACTGACTATAGTTCCCTCCAGGTTTCTGATAATGGGGATACAATTATTGCTAGATACAAGGTACAGATATTTAAACCTAGTAAGAACTATTCCTATGAGTATAATCTAGATATATTTAATAATATTAAAAGCGTAGTTAAAAATGAGTTCAGAATAACATTTGATAAAGTAACAAAAGGATTTTCAGCAGAATTAAATAATCAATTTCCAATAAAAGAATTTGAATATGATTTAATGAACAATGTTACTAAAGAAATCGATAGTAATGGAAGATATATAAAAAACACCTATGATTCCCTTGACAGGCTTAAAGAAAAATCCTTTAATGACACTAACAATACAGAACTAAAATCAAAAACAATAAATTATCAAATAACAGATGACCAAGCAATGCCCTATTTAGAAATCTATACAGATGAAGAAGGCTACAGTGAAAAATTATACTATGATATAGATGACAGATTAGTAAAAGAAGAAGTAACACCAAATAACAATGAATACTACAGTAAAAGCTATAGCTATGATAATGTAGGAAATAGGATAGAAGAAAGGGACTATAAAAATAATTCTACCAAATACATCTATGATGAATTAGGTAGAATAGTTAAAAAAACTAATGCCCTAGGTAAAGAAGATAAATACTATTATGATGGACTAAGTAATATAATAAGGCTAGTAAATCCAAGGGGAAAAGAAGTACATTTTGAATATGATGTCGCAGGGCGATTGATAAAAAAGACAACTCCCTATGGTACTAACGACGTTGCAGTAACTAGATATCTATATGACAACGTAGGAAATCTAATAAAGGAAATACTTCCAGAGAATTATGATAAAAACAAAGACAATCTAGCTGAGATAGATTCATTGGTAGGGGAAAACTACACCTATGATGAATTGAATAGATTGGTAAAAATAAACTCTAGAGATAAAAAGCTAACAATAGATAGGGAATTTGATTTAAATGGAAACCTTATAAAAGAGACATTAACAGATAAAGAAAATGATAAGAAGCAACAAACAATGTATGAGTATAACTATCTAAACAAGATAACTAAGATCATAAATCCATATTTTGAGTCAAAAGAATTGAAATACGATAAAGTAGGAAATGTCACAGAATATACAGATGAGGAAGGCAACACCGTACAAATAGCATATACAAAGGATTATAATATAGAAACAATAACATATCCCGATAAGGGCATAGTAAGATATACCTATGATAATTTGGGTAGAAAGAAAACCTATACAAATCAATTAGGGAATACAGTAACCTATGATTATGATGGACTAGGAAGAATAATTTCCATAAAAAATCCTAATTACAGCAATGGAATAGCCAATAAAAATATCAAAAACTTTGAATATGATGAAAACAATAATCCAATAAGGGAAACGGATTATAAAGGCAATATCATAGCAGAAAAAACATATGATGAGCTTAATAGGTTAATACAGGAAAAAATACCAATGGAACAAAAAGGAGACATAATACATTATAGTATCAGAGAAACATCCTATGATGATATTGGTAATATAGCAAGGATACAAACAACTGGTACAAAGGATGTAAATTTAATAAGAAGTTTAGAATATAACTACTATGACAATAACCAAATAAAAAAACAGATATTAAATGGCAGCAGCATAACGGAATATGACTACGATAGAAATGGCAATATAAAAAAGCAAAGGATTCAAAGAGATACAAATAAGTATGATATAGTAAAATACCAATATGATAATCAAAATAGATTGACGGAAGAAATAAAGTTAGTAGATAAAAGCATGCTTAATGATGAGTATATAATACCAAAGCTTACGGACAATGAATATCCTAGTAAAATCCAAATAAAGACAAAGTATGATTATGATGGATTTGGTAATATAATCAAGGTATATTCACCAAAGGAATTTAAAGGAGATACAGGGGAGTATGCAGTAACAAAAATATATGATTCTCTCAATAGATTAGTTGAAGAAAAATTCATCCACAGTGGACAAGCTAAAAGCAATATCTATAAATATAATGGTGTAGGGAATCTCACAAGAAAGATAGACCCTAAGGGAAATTCACAATACTTTGCTTATGACAAAATGAACAGAACTATAGCTATGGCAGACCAGCTAGGTAATATCATTCAGTATAGGTATGATAAGCTAGGCAACAGGACTCAGATAATCAATTCCCAAAAACAAAAAATAAGCTACGAATATGATAGTTTAGGGAGACTAAGCCGCACTAGAAACAATAGGAATCAAGTAATCGAAGAAAATGTTTATGATGAAAATAACAACCTTATCAAGAAAATTGATGCCAAGGGATATTTATCGGGAAGTGACAACGATTCAAGATATGGAACAGAATATACCTATAATATAAATAATAAACTGATTCAGATTGTTGACCCCATAGCAAAGGAAAAAAATAAATACAGCTATAAATATAAGTACAACCAATTCGGGGAATTGTCAGAAGAAATTAATGCTTTAAACAACACAAAAAAATATGATTATGATGAATTTGGAAGGTTGAAAACAGTTACTGATGCAGGTGATATAAAGGTAAACTATACCTATGATAAAGCAAATAATAAAGTTCAAATGCTAGATAGAAACAATCATTTGACAAAATACAGCTATGGAGATTTCGGACTACTAAAGGAAGTAATAGATCCAGAAAATAAAACAGAAAGCTACAAATATGATCTAAACCTTAACTGTATAATGCATAGGGATAAGAAAGGAAATACAATAAACTATAAATATGATAATAGAAATCTATTATTATCCAAAGAAAATGCGGTTACAAATGACAAAATAGAATATGAGTATGACGAAGTAGGAAACAGAATAGGAATGACAGATGAAACAGGAAGTACAGAATACATATATGATAGAATATATAGAATAAGAAATATACAAAAAGATAATGTGGATGAGCTAAGCTATAGCTACGATAGGGTAGGAAACATAAAAAGGACAGTAGATAAGCTAAATAATGAAACGTATTATGAATATGATGATTTAAACAGATTAGAAATAGTGAGCTATAAAGTAGATGGTAAAACCAATATAGTAGAATATAGCTATGACATCAATGGAAACAAAGGCAATATAAGCTACGATTCAGGAGTAAATATAGCATATGAGTACGATAAGAACAATAAGCCAATAAAGGTAATAAACAAACAAAACAGCCAAATCATATCACAATACTCCTATGAATATGATCTCCTAGGAAGAAGGATATCGGCAACGGATCAATACGGAACCACAAGATATGACTATGACAATAAGGGAAGACTCCAAAGTGTAGACTCACCTAGGAAAAATGAAAGCTATACCTTTGACAATGTAGGCAATATAATACAAATAGTGGAAGAACTAAGGGAAGGGAATGATACAACAACCAAAGTAACAACCATGACATACTCACCGGGAAATAGACTGCTAAGCAAAAGTCTAAATCAAGGAGATACGGCACAAAGCATCAGTCAGCCTATCCTGGAGTTTGATGGATTTGACAGACTGAAAAGGGTAATTAATAATGTAGATGGAAAAGAAAAAGCAGTAGAATATAAATACAATGGTGACGATCTAAGAACACAGAAAACAATAAAAAATGCAGGAGTAGAGGTAGACGCAACAAATTATTTACATAATAGGGGATCGGTGATCCTAGCAACAGACAAACAAAATAATCTAAAGGAAAGATATATAAAGGGATTAGATTACATAGCCAGAATAGATAATGATAGAAATTATGCAAACTATCTCTACAATGGACATGGTGATGTGGTACAGCTAGTAAACCAAGCTGGTCAAATAGACAACAGCTACCACTACGATTCCTTTGGAAACTTCCTAGAAGAAAAAGAAAGTTATGCAAATGAAATCAGGTATGCAGGAGAATTCTACGACAAAGAAGCAGGCATGTACTACCTAAGGGCAAGATTCTACGACCCAAGGGACAGAAGATTCGTATCCGAGGATAGCTACTGGGGACAAGAGAATAACCCTTTAAGCCTAAACCGATACACCTACTGTCATAATGACCCAGTAAACTTTATAGACCCGAGTGGGCATTGGATAAAGAGTGACTATGAACTTAAGAAAAAAGAACAGGATAAAATTATTGAAGCAACGGATCACTGGTATGATGCAAAAAATAATAGAGAAAAGAAATATTGGCATGAAAAAGCCACGGAAATAAGAGAAAAAGCAAGACGTGAACGAGGGCATGAATACACCGATGATCATGATGTAAATTTAGATCACATGAAGTATGCAGATGCAACTAGAGATAAGTGGAGAAAAAGGACTAGAAAAAAGGTAAATAACAGAAGATACAAAATTAATAGAGCAAGGGAAGAAATGAGCAAGGAAGAAATTTTCTTTACTAACTATGAGAAAAAGGCTGATTATGGTGGAGCTGGTGCAATAAGCAAATATATTGTTGATGGGGTGGATTTATCACAGTATCGGTACCTATACAACATTATAATGACTAAGTATGATGGTAAGGCACCATGGCACGGATATAAATTAAAAAAATCAGAAAAGCTTATGACTGAAGAAGAATTATTTGAACATCTAAATAGAAGTTATACAGAAGATCCAATAGTTTTAGGTTCGTCACCCGGTGCATGGACAAATATAGATAAAACCGTACCGTGGCAAAGTTTTACACCAGAAGATGTAGTTAAATTCATGGAAGCCTATGAAGTATACGGAAATGCATTACAAACTTCTTTAATGATTTCTGTATCTGCAGGAGATTATGCTAAAAATATTAAGCCTATTAATTCTTCAAAGCCAAAGGCAGATTATTCAGAGGTTTATAGGAAATATGGTGGGGAGACGGGTGAAGGTGATTGGATTCATAACAAAGGATACAAACCTAAAGAAGGAGAAAGAACACTTGAAGGGTTTATAAATAATAATGTGAGTATTGATAAAGAAATACCATTACACACTAACTCACCAGGATTTAATAATAATCCAAGAGGAACAGGAGGACAGTTTAAAAGATTTGGCACTGACTCACATGGAGGTGTAAAACCTCATGTCCATCAACCAACAAGAAATAGTGCGCCTAATGGAAATATATATGGTGGGACAGGTTCAAAAACTACTAATGGTGGGGTTACATCTCCAACAACTAAAGACATAAAACAGTTATATGATTATTTATTTAATGGCAAATATAGACCATAAAGGAGTTAAAATAGCATGAAAGAAAATTTTGATTGTACTCAATTTATCACATTTAACCTAGAGGAGATTGATACAAATATACATGAGTTAGTAACTTCATTTAATAATATCGGTTTTAAAATTATATATAAAAATCAAATAAGGGAGGTAAAGAAAGAGTATTTTAAAGACTATATACAAGATGAGTTTATAGAATTTAAGTGTGATAATTTTATTGGAGAATTTGAAGATTGGGAGTCATTAGAGCATCCAACTGAAAAAATATTGAAGTTTGCAAATGCAGTTGAGAATATTGCAAGAAGGTCAGAAATAAATAATTTTAGAATTATTTTAACAAGTTTTGCCCAAGAAGGATATTCTTCTAATGAAACAATTAAAGTAAAAGTGGATAATATTCAAGAGGGATTATTTTCAATGTCTAAACATTATTATGATGTATGGACAGACAATTTAATCATTGAAATAATATAAGTTTTAGAGAGACGATTATAAATTAAAAATAATCGTCTCTTTTTTATAAAATACTTGAAATTACTAGTTACCTGAAATTTGTACAAAGATAAGCAGTATAATTGGTAGTAAATTACCAATTTAAATTAAGAATAATATTCTATATTAAACTTTTTATACCAGTTTACTTAACGAGAAAAATATTCCATCAAAAAGTGTCAAGGGTACGGAGTTGTTGACAACAACAGAAGTCTGCGATACCCTAATCTAGGGGTGTATTTATGCCAAGAAAAGCTAGAAGAAAAAGTGAAAGTGGTATATATCATATAATGATGAGAGGAATAAATCGTCAAAGCATATTTATTTCAAGATCGATTTAAAAGTGAGCCCGTAGAAGATGATAAATATCTCCTAACTGTCCAGCGATATATTCATCAAAACCCTATTAAAGCTGGATTAGTAACTAATATAGAAGAATACAAATGAAGTAGTTATCATGAATATGTAAATAAAGTAGAGCTAATTGATATAGGCTTTACACTTAATATATTCAATAATGATAGAAAAAAGGCAGTAGAAGGATTTATTCAATATAATAATGGGGTCAATGATGATGCTTGTTTAGATATAGAGAAAAAACATATGTCAAGGGGACGTATGTCAAGGGGACGGAGTTATTGACAACAGTAGAAATTTGGGATACTATTGTCTAGGGGTGTATTTATGCCAAGAAAAGCCAGAAGAAAAAGTGAAAGCGGTATATATCATATAATGATGAGAGGAATAAATCGTCAAAGTATATTTGAAGATGAGGAAGATTGTATAAAATTTATACAAACCATAAAAAAGTACAAAGAGAAAAGTGGATACCAAGTTTATGCTTATTGTCTAATGGGAAATCATGTACATGTATTATTAAAAATAGGTAAAGAACCATTAGAACAAGTAATGCGTAGGATATGTGGA
>JAOASB010000053.1 GCA_025210375.1 Maledivibacter sp.
TCGTAAAGACCATGATAATGATGGAATTTCAGATACAGAAGATGACGATGATGATAACGATGGAATTTCAGATGAAGAAGATGATTATCCAAAAGATCATGATAATGATGGAACAGATGATGCAAAGGATCCAGATGATGATAATGACGGAATAGATGATACAGGGGATGAATATCCAAATGATGATGACAATGATGGAATTCCAGATAAAGAAGATGAGTATCCAAAGGACCATGATAATGATGGAATAGAAGATGCAAAAGATCCAGATGATGACAATGATGGAATAAATGATGACGAAGATGAGCATCCAAAGGATCATGACAACGATGGAATAGATGATGCAAAAGACCCTGATGATGATAATGATGGAATTCCAGATGAAGAAGAATTTGAAATTGGAGGAAGTGTAGTAGATAATGAAAATAACCCAGTAAATAATGCACATGTTGTACTAAAACAAGGAAAACATGTAATAAGAGAAACAAATACAGATACAAATGGGAATTATCGCTTTACAGACCTTAAAAAAGGGGTATATAATCTTGTAATTACAAGGGGCGAGAAGACTGTCACTTCTTTAATTATCATTCAAAAGAGAAATGTGACAAAAAACGTATCTTTACCTAACACAAACAAAGACAGTATTCTAGAAGTAACGGGAGATGAAACCCCAGAAGTGGTTGTAGGTGGTTTAGATGAGGTTGCTGAAGGATCTTCAGAACCGAAAGTTGTTATTAAAATGACTGTAGAGAAAAAAGAGGAAAAGAAAGCACCAAATGCCGCTGATATCAAGAAGGTAGCAAATGGGAAACAATTAGATTTTCTGGATATGAAGGTAATAAAAACTATCAATGATACCAGTGAACTGCAATCAGAAGTAGGTAAAGTACTGGAAATTGTAATACCTTATGACTTTAAAGATAAATCAGATGTTAAGGTATATCGTTACCATGAAAAAGCCGTTAACACATTTATAAAGCGTGAAGCAAAACCAACAGCACCTTATTCAGATGGAACCTATTATTTAGATGAAGTAAACGGATTCATCTATGTGTACGCAAAAAAATTCTCTACCTATGCCATTGGGTATAAGACAGCAGGGAAAACTATTACCTTTAACGCAAACGGTGGAACTATCTCATCTACGAATATGTTCACAGGAACAGACGGAAAGCTTACCACACTACCAGCTCCAACTCGTAGCGGAGGTTATGACTTTGACGGTTGGTATACAAAGTTAAACGGTGGAACTAAGATCACAAAGGACACTGTGTTTACAGAAAACACCACTATATATGCCCACTGGACATATAGAAGCAGTTCTTCCAGTGGTGGTGGACATAGCTCCCATAAATACTATGATATTCCCCTTACTGTAAAGGGCGAAGGTACAATTACCCCTGACGGTGGTTCAGATCATATTTTACGAATTCGTAAAGGTAATGACCAGACCTTTACCATCAAAGCCAAAAAAGGCTATGAAATCTCAGATGTATTGGTTGATGGAAAATCCGTAGGTTCAGTCGATAAATACACGTTAAAAAATATAAGAAACGGCCATAGGATTAAGGTACTATTTAAAGAAGAAACTAAAGAAGAAACAAATAAAGAAGCAGTTAGCAAAGTAGAAAAACCATTTACCGATGTATCAGAACAGGATTGGTTCTATGATGAAGTATTAATGGTACACGAAAAAGGTATCATGTCAGGGACTTCAGACACCAAGTTCAGTCCTTACATTGGTACAAGTAGAGCCATGATAGCAACGATTCTATATAGACTAGAAAACAAACCAAGTTACAGTAAAAATAACCCGTTTATTGATGTTTTGGAAAACGAGTGGTATACCGATGGCATTGCTTGGGGTGCAGAGCATAGGATTGTAAAAGGATATGGAGAAGGTATCTTTAAGCCGGATCAAATTGTAACAAGAGAAGAACTTTGTGCCATATTATCCCGTTATGTGAAATACAAAGGGTTGGATTTGAAACAAAAATCAGAGTTAACAGAGTTTGTTGATGAAAATCAAATAGCAGATTGGGCTAAAGAAACAGTAAGATTTACAGTAAAGGTAGAGTTGATGCATGGTAACGCTCAGAATCAATTCCAGCCGAAGAAACAAGCAACTAGAGCCGAAGTTGCTACCGTAATCTGTAATTTATTACGATTGCTTAAATACTAAATTTTTGAACAAATAATTTAAAAAGCAGAGCTGTAACCTAGAAAAAGTTACAGCTCTGTTTTTGATTTCCTAAAATATAGCTTTTAAATTATTAAAATTAGGCTGCATGTAACTTTATAGAAATAGTAAAGATACACCTGCTACAGTAACTATTGCACCTATTATTTCCTTAGAACCTATCTTTTCTTTAAATATTATAATTGAAGGAGCAATTATCAGTACAGGAACAATTCCCATTAGTGTAGATGCAACACCAGTTGTTGTAAACTTAACGGCTATTAGAGAAAGCGAGACTCCCAGGAAGGGGCCGAAAAAAGCACCTATGGATACCTTTGCCATTGCATCTGAATCCTTTACTGCAGTTTTTATATTTGGCCATTTATTGAGTATAGTAATTACTATTAAAAATCCAATTGTTGCGGATATAATTCTGATTTGTGTGGCAGCAAATGCATTATAATTTCCCATGCCCTTTTTACTTAAGATTAATCCTAGAGATTGACCAAATGCTCCTAAAAATGCATATGTTAGTCCCTTAACAGGGTGGGAAAATTCTAATTTTTTATTGCCTGATTTTTTTACTAGTATAACAGTAGCTATACCGGATATTGTTATAAGCATTCCTATTAGTTGTTGTGAAGTAAGCACTTCTCCCATTATTATGAATCCAAGAAGAGCTGTTATGGGTGGAGAACTGGCCATTATAAGCATGGATATTCTAGCACCTACTTCTACAAAGGCCTGAAATAAGAATAAATCCCCTAATACAAATCCTATAAGACCCGATATGCTGAGCCATATCCAGACATCTGAAGATGCATCGAGGGGTAAAAACATTCCTCTAGTGAAGAGGGTAAAGGTGCCTATTAAAAAGAATGCCATAATTAATCGTATTAAATTTACGGATAATGAACCTATTTTACGTCCTGCTAACTCAAAGGAGATAGATGTAACGGTCCAACAAATAGCTGTTCCTAGGGCAGCTATTTCTCCCAAATGAGATTCAATCATAATATTCCTCCAAACATAACTAATTATTGAATCATAGATTTAGATATATTAAATATACTTGAGGAAATTGCATAATACATGGGGTATGGCTTTGCAGATTTTAAAACTATATATAGTACACAATTTTACGAAGAAGGCAATTACGCAATTTGCTCGATTAATAATATTATATCATTTTATAGATATGTATGGTTAGTAATATTTAATTGGTGGGGGATGGGGTCTTAATCTAACTCCCAGTGATAGGTGGACATTGATTAAAGAACATAGTAAGGGGACATTTGGGTTTCCAAGTTTATAATATCCAAATCCAAGGATTTTAATAATTTCTTATCTTAATAGCTCAAAATCAACTATTTACTGATCGTCCCCTTATATATATTTATTTTATAGATTTTCCGATGCTTTTATTAAGTTGATCGATAGTTCATTCAATCGTTCTGCTCCAGCCGCTACTTGTTGTGTTTGGGCCGATTGCTCTTCGCTAACTTCTGCAAAGGTATTAATAGAGTCAATCATCTTATTAATATCATCTCTAATTGTAGTTAATGTTGTTGTTATATTTTCCGTTGAAGATTTACTGCTTTGAGCCAATTTTCTTATTTCTTCAGCCACCACTGCAAAGCCTCTTCCATGCTCACCGGCCCGTGCGGCTTCGATTGCTGCATTAAGTCCTAATAGATTTGTAGTATTGGCAACATTATTGATATACTTAAGGATATCATCCATACTTTTAATTTGCTGTTGAATATTATTAATAGTTGTATTAAAAGCTTGACTACTTACTGATAATTCCTGTGATGAGCTTGAAAGTTCTTGGGAGGATAGGGATAATTGTTCAGAAAAACTCTGTAATTCCTTTGCCGTTTCTATAATATCATTTTCTTTCTCTTGAGAAACTGCGAAGGTGATTGTTCCAACTACATTGTCCGTATCATTATTGATTAATGGAATAGCATAAGCAATTATAGGAAATCCAAAGATTTCTTTAGGATATCTTGCAACTTGATTTTGTCTTGTAATCATGGCCTTTTGCGAAGCTCCATTTTCTGTTATATAAGCATTTTCTTGAATATTTAATTTGAAAGAATTGGCTTGTTTAGTCATAGTAAATTTTTCTGTATCTGTGAGTCCAACCCCTGTATCAGTAATAAAAACAGAACATAAAACATGGAAAAATTTTTTCATCATATCCATAAATTCTTTATCATTTAAATACATATGATCTTCCTTTCATTAGTTAAATATATACTGGTTTTATCTGTATAAGCTAGGATTTGCTAAGAATTTGCATTTTTCGTCATTTTTCAACCCCTTTCTTTAAATATTATCTACTTTTTCATATAATATTGCAACAGCTTAGTAAAATTTTTATTCCATGAGGATTAAAATAAATCATAATTGTAGGGTAATGGATTATAGTATATAATTATTAAAAATGCTAGGAGATGAAAAAGATGCATGATATAAAAAAAGTAGAGTTTAAAGATAAAAAACAATTTTATAATTATTTAAATTTAAAGCTTAAGGGCTTAATATGTAATGAGAATGATTGGCTGGCTAACCTTTCTAATACAGCTGCTTTATTGTGGCTTCTACTTGATGATATTAATTGGGTGGGTTTTTATCTATATAAAAATAATGAGCTTGTATTGGGACCCTTTCAGGGTAAGCCAGCATGTACCCATATAGAAATAGGTAAGGGCGTATGTGGTAGGGCAGCAAGTGAAATGAAAACTCAAGTAGTAAAGAATGTTAACGAATTTCCTGGACATATTGCATGTGATTCGTCATCTAAATCGGAAATAGTGGTTCCAATTATTCAAGATAATAGATTAAAGGGGGTTCTAGATATAGACAGCCCAATATTTTCAAGATTTGAGGAAGAGGATAAAGAATGCTTTGAAAAATTCATTGATGTTTTTAATGAATATGTTAAATTATAATTTTTACTGTGATCTCCATATTATTTAGATAGTAGATTCAGTAAAATCGATACCAGGGCAAGCCTTAGATAAGATATGGGCAAGCTTTTACAAGAATAGGAGTGTGATTCATGAACAGATGGAGATTTGTATGGATGAGTGTATTAATTGTACTTATTGCATATGGCATATTTGCTTTTCCAATTACAATAAATAAAGAGATACCTGCTGTAAAATATAGACTTGGAGATGAAGAATCTATTGAAAATATTACTATTAAAATAGATGGACAGTATAATAGAAAGCTGTTTTTATCTGATACCTTTATAGGTACGATATATATCGAAGGCTATGAATTTACTAAGGATGATTCAGGGTTTTCAAACTTAAAGAGTACTTTAGCTGATATAAATTTCAATAGGGATGGATATGGAAGATATGGGTATGTTAAGGTTAATTCAGATGATCTTATGAATTTAATGGAAGGAGAAATATTTATGAAAGATAAATTTTCTATGTTTACTATGACTATCATGGAGAAGGATGCTTCGGATAAATCCCGTAGTGGATGGAGCAGCGAGAAAGGTTTAATGATATCTGCTCCTGCTAAAACCCGTGGGGATGCTTTAAATATATCCAATTTACTAATGAAGGATTTCCTTAGGGAGCATAGCCTCCAATAGTACCCATGAGTTTGGTAAGCCAACTACTTCTTCTGATGATAAGGAATCTATTCTATTAAAGAAAAGAGTAGGGGTATTTGAGTAATACTAATGATTTAAGAAAAATGTAATATTTTACATATAGATATAGTGATACTATTGTAATGTAATAAATATTACATTATAATAATATGGACACCTAGGAGGAAATTATTATGTTTAAAAAAATCAATATAAAATCCTTTGTTTTAGGAGCTTTTTGCATGACAGTTCTAATGGGTACACCACAGGCCTATGGTGCTGTAAAAGAATATATTTTGCAGCCAGCACAGTTCAACGTATATTTAAATGGTAATGAGTATAAGGATGACAATCCGGTCTTGGTTTATGAAGGGAATACATATATACCTCTAAGGGCTTTTTGTGATAGGTTAGGCTTAAATTTAAATTTGAATTTTAACGATTATGAAAAGAGGGTTAATGTTAACACTGTAAATGGGAATATGGATAACTTCTCATTACCAGATAATACACCATTTGGAGAAGGAGAAATAACCATTAATGGCTGTCAGGTTAAGTATGGAATAGATACTACTCTAAATACGGAATTTGTTGAAGCCAATAACAAAAGATATATATCCCAGGCCTATGTTTTTCAATCTATAGCTAAAAATGGTAAAGTATATATGTTTATGAGGGAAAATGATAAGAATGGTAAAGAGTACATATATATGCGTGATGGTGGCAAAAACGTTGATATCTGTATAGCTAAGGACTTATACCTTAAGGAGATAATATCTGATGAAATAGTAGTTAGGGACATTCCAACTGTTATTTTCAAAAACAGAGAATTTATAGAATATGATTTTTATCTGAAAAACATAAAGGATATATAATCTATGTATATATTGCGAATTTTTCTATTTTAAATTTTAGGGGTTTATATGCCTACTATTGTATGGATTTGCAAAGCAAAGTGGAATTAGGGAAAAAATTGATATTAAGGAAGTAGGCCTTGGCTTAGAGTTAGATTTCCATAGGACTACTAAGGATAGGGTGAGACCATGATATATATATATATACTGACCTGTATATTACTTATATTTTCATTTTTTTCAAGTAAACAAAAGACACTTAAAGCACTAAAAATTGCATGGAAGAAATTTGCAAAAATATTACCTGCTTTTATTAAGATGCTTATTTTTATATCAATAGTACTTTATTTATTTCCTGATAAGGTGATACTTAAATATCTTGGAGGAAGTAATATATATAAAGGTGCTATATTAGCATCCCTATTGGGGTCCATAACAATGATGCCCGGGTTCATTGCATTTCCCCTATGTGGTATATTAGTTCAAAAGGGTGTAAGTTATATGGTTGTATCGGCTTTTTCAACTACACTGATGATGGTAGGTATTTTAACTTATCCTGTTGAAAGTGAGTATTTTGGGAAAAAACTTACTATTGTAAGAAATATAGTTAGTTATATAATGGCCATAGTAATTGCTTTAGTTATTGGAGTATTATATGGGGAGATAATATTATGAAAAATAAAAGGGTAGAAATTACAGGATTAATAATATATATAGTATTTATATTTATATCCTTCATATTTAAATTTGATCCAGGGGTGAAAATAGGAACTAATTTCATGGGCTTTACCCTAGGCATGATGAAAGTACTTCCATGTGCCTTTATTTTAATAGGTCTATTTGAAGTATGGGTTAAAAGGGAAACTATAGAAAAGTATTTTGGAGATGCTTCAGGATATAAAGGCTATTTGTGGGCAGTGATACTATCAAGTACTACGGTTGGGGGAGCCTATGTAGCATTTCCAGTAGGATATTCCTTATATAAAAAGGGGGCCAATCTAAGCTATGTTTTAACCTATATTGGCTCATCTGCTTTAACTAGAATACCAATGACCATCTTTGAAGCATCTTTTATAGGGATAAAATTTTCAATTATAAGGCTAATAATATCTTTACCACTGGTAATATTTAGCTCTATCATTATATCAAAGTATTTTGTGGAGAAATTACCCATAGATAAACAGCACTAAAATTTAGAATATAGATTTCCAAAAGTTAAACTTAATTTATACATCTCAAAACTCTATATAGAGAGTTCCGGATAAATTTATATTGAACCCACTAACAAAATACCCTTGGTAGCTTTTTTTCAAAGCTTCTATAGTATGCATAGATTCTATCATAGTTTTCTCTTTCCTGCATTGCTATAAAATCATAATATTTTTCACCAAGATATTTGAAATTAGGGCGAGTAGCAGAATCGAGCAAATAAGCAGATGTTGTGGAATCTTCCTTTCTATTATCATTTAATGCTTCAATGATTTCTTCTGCTGTTCCTATTCCTATCCCATGACCATAATAGGTTCCATCACCTAGATCAATAACATTTTCCCCTTGCCATTCAGGGGTTAGAGGATTCACATCTGGATTTTTAAAGTATCTGCAATCCCCGGGTAAAAAATCTACATCTTCATAGTAGCGTATATCAAGATCTCTATCTAAATAATGCCAGTTCATAAGATGTATATTTGCAAATAATTGATTAAATAACTCCTCAGGGTATATATCCACAAGGGCTTTATAATAAACTATAACTATTGCAGTGGCACATTCGGTGCCATACATAGAGCTGTTGATAAAAATGTCCTTAATACCGTCTGAAGGTTTTACATCTTCCTTTATTAAAAAACCACCTTCAGCTGTACGTGTCCAATACTCAGAATTACATATGGATTTCCTAAAGGTTCTAAAGGAAAAATAGCTGTCATTTAATTCTCTTGATGCACTTATGATATTTTTCCTAAGATTTAGTTCAAACCTTAATTCATCTAAGGATTCATATATATACAAACGATCACTGGAATATAATATTTCAAGTATCTTGACTTCAATACCATCCCTTGGATATTCATTAATAATATCATTAGTATCTATTCTACTACCCGAAATCTCAATCATTGTTCTCCCTCCATCATGCCTTTAGCAATTCTGATTTGTTCTGTCATGGGATAATGTATCCACCTAGTCCACCGGGTTTTATTATTGTTATATAACTTACTCGAGTAATTCGCAAGTAACAGCCTCGTATTGATATCTAGTCTACTAAACTCATATAGAAGTTTAGCCTCTTCACCGGTCAATGCTTTGAGTTTTTTACCGGTATCGGAGTCTACGTATTTGTTAAGATATTTTGCTTCTAGGTCTATTATATAGGTTATGGGTTTATTGACTTGTTGGAGACTTTGGCCTGTGAAGTATAGGAATGGACTATTTTCTTTGAGCCAATTAAGGAATGTGGTATATTTTTTTTCCTTATTAGCCGTATTATTTTTTCCCATACCAGGGACAAAGCTTAAAAGCTTGGTTGCTAAATCAATATCCTTTGATTCCGTGGACAATAGACCATTTGCAATCATAATCAAACTATTGGGGTCCTTTGATTCAAAAAAAGCCCAAACCAGGTCATGATTAAAATATCCCCTTCTATTTCTGTCAAAGATCATATTTACTATAGTGGGTAATATTGTTTGATCTTTATATATTCTGATTAAAAGTATCGCACTTATATCTAAAACCTCATCATATTCGTTGCTTAAACCATCATCATTAGAACCCGTATCAAATATCCACTTTAAAACGGAATAAGCAATTTGAGTAAGGTCTGAAGAGATATATTCGTTTATGGAAATTTTTTTGTTTTTCTCTATCACTTCATCGGTAATTTCTATTGCAGTTTTGTTTCTCAAGCTTAAATTGTCAAGAAGGTTAAGATTATCAATTTCATTCTTAAGTAAAAATAGGGTAGGGAAACGAAGATTTTCAGCGTTAACTAAGTTCAAGGCCTCTTCATTATTTTTTTTTGCCAATATTACGAAATGATCCTTCATTTCTTCAATTCCCTTATCAAGTCTTATTTTATCTAGAGGATTTATGGAATTTGAATTATACATAGACAAACGATAGCTCCTTTCATAATCTCTATATCACCTTAGTATTATTCAAAACTAAAGTTACTCGAAGAAAGAGTTATAATATATAATATTGGGAACCTACCATTTGTGTTAAAGATAAGTTTAGATATTTTGGTTGATTTTAATATAGTAGGAGACTAAATTACCTGATATAATTAGAAAGACTATATGGAAGGAGTTAAGTCCCTTTGTCGTATTTAAAATAGGGTATCCTTTCAACATAATAATGTATATGGTATAATTTAACATAATCTTTAATAATAAGATTTACTATAGGGATTTTAGTATAGACTTTAGCTTATACTATAAAAAACCTATATAAAACATAAAATTAGGAGGTAAATTTAATATATGCAACCGGTTATTACAATAAAGGACTTGAAGATGAGTTATGATAAAGACAAAGAGGATATACTTAAGGGAATAAATCTTGAGGTGTATTCCGGTCAAATTATAGGATATATTGGGCCAAATGGTGCGGGTAAAAGTACTACAGTAAAGATTCTATTAGGTATTTTAGATGGCTATAGAGGTGAAATTGAGATATTTGGTAAGGACATCTCGAAGGATAAAATAGAGTATAAAAGAAAAATTGGATATGTACCGGAATCCGCTGAAATATATGATAATCTAACTGCCCATGAATACCTGACTTTTTTAGGTGAGGTTTATGGGATGGGGACTGAAGAAGTAGGTGCTAAAGCTAAAAAATTATTATCTTTATTTGGGGTTGGAGAAGAAAATTATTATTCTAGAATATCATCCTATTCAAAGGGCATGAAACAAAAGTTGTTAATTATAGCTAGCCTCATACATAATCCCGATATATTATTTTTAGATGAACCACTAAGTGGACTGGATGCAAACAGTGTTATGATATTTAAGGAAATTTTAGCCCAGCTTGCAGCCCAGGGTAAGACTATCTTTTATTCATCCCATATCATGGAGGTTGTAGAAAAGATAAGTGATAGGATATTGCTATTAAATAATGGGCAAATTGTGGCAGATGGAACCTTTGAAGAACTAAAGAAAATGAGTACTGAAGGATCTCTGGAACAAATATTTAATCAGTTGACTGGATTCAATAAGCATAAGGATATTGCTGATGAATTTATCAGTACCTTAAAGGCGGTGTAGTAATGAAGGATTTTAGATCTTTAAAACTACTTGATAGATTTAGCTTTATCTTTGAAAAAATGGGAATAGATTATAAAGTGATGAGAAGAATATTACAGCTCAAATTCATTATGGATGGAAGACGTGTCCCAACTATCATGACAAATCAAAAAAAGGATAAAAAAGAAAATAACTTTTTTATCAAATCCTTATTATCCTATGGGTTGGTAGGATTATTAGTCATGGCAATGGTAATCTCATCATTATCCCTGTTTGTAAAGATGAGCTTTGCCTTTGGTATAAGTATATTTATGATTATGACAACTATGATTTCTGATTTTTCAACGGTTTTATTAGACGTAAAGGATAAGAATATCCTATTATCTAAACCAATAGATGCTAAGACTGTTAATGCTGCTAAGATAGTTCACATATTTATCTATCTATTCATTATTACTATGGTCATTGCAGGACCTTCCCTTATTGCAGGGACTATAAAACATGGGTTTATATTTTTTTTGGTATTCTTTTTGGATATGATACTAATTTCGGCTTTTATCATTTTCTTGACCTCCTCTTTATACTGTATTATTTTGAATTTTTTCGATGGAGAGAAGCTTAAGGATATTATAAACTATGTTCAAATTATTTTATCCATAACGTTGCTTATAGGGTATCAGTTTATAGGTCGTATGTTTGATGTTTTTTCTTTAGATTTAGTTTTTACACCGAAGTGGTGGATTTATCTTATTCCACCGGCTTGGTTTGCAGCTCCCTTTGAAATGCTTATAAATGGTGACTATGGAAGCCATTTTATCTATTTAGGGATCATTAGCATTTTAGTTCCAATAATCTCATTGATAATACATATAAAAATTGTAATACCATATTTTGAAAAGAATCTTGTAAAACTAAATAATAATAGTGGGAGAACAGGTGTACTAACGGGGATAAAAGAAAGAATACGTAGACAATCGACTAGAATCCTTTGTTCTGATAGGATGGAAAATATATTTTTTAGATTCACCCAAGACATGATATCAAATGAAAGAAAGTTCAAATTAAGAATATATCCAAACTTAGCATTTGCAGCAGTTATGCCCATGATAATGGTTCTTAGAACCTTTAGAGGTGATAGAAGCTTTTCTGAGAGTATCTTAGAGATCGCAAATGGTAAGTCTTATATGTCCATATATTTTTCAGTATTATTATTGGCAAATTTGATAACCATGATAGGTTCAAGCGAGAAATACAAGGGAGGGTGGATATACAAGGTTTTACCCATAGAAAATCCTTCTCCAATATATAAGGGCTCATTTAAGGGATTTCTAATTAAATACGTTGTTCCAATATATCTGATACCGAGCTTGGTATTTTTAGTTATTTATAAGTTCAAAATTATTACGGATATAGTATTAATGCTTCTAAATATGATTTTACTATGTCTGTTAATTCTCAAAAAATCCTCTAAGGATCTTCCCTTCTGTAAGGATATAAATTATATCCAAGAAAATAATGCAGGAACATTCTTTCTTACAGCAGGATTTTGTGGAGTTTCTCTTGGATTACAGTGGGCATTAAAGTCTATAAAATTTGGATTGCCAATTTATTGTGTGGTTGTAGCATTAATAATCATATTTCTATGGAAGAAAAGCTTTAATATAAGCTGGGAAGATATAATTTAAGTGGTTTTATTTAGGGGGTGGGTGTATGGATGATAAAAGATATATATCAATAGATTATGCATCTTTCTGGAGGCGATTTGGAGCCATATTGATAGATGGGTTAATCATAGGACTTGCTGATATGATAATACTAAAAGCAAGTGATATAAATGTATTTAGTATTCTTATAGTAATATTAATAGATTTTTCCTATGAAGTTTTTAGTATCTATCATAATGGTATGACAATAGGAAAAATGGCTCTTAAGATAAGAGTAATATCTACATTAGGTGATAAATTAACTTTAAAACAAGCCTTTATTAGATATTTTTCAAAAACATTATCAGAGACTTTTCTAAGTATAGGTTATCTATGGATGCTTTTCAATGATAATAGACAAACATGGCATGATAAATTAGCCAGTACTATAGTAATATTAAGGGAAAATGAAGATTTGATTATTGAAAAATTAGATAATAGTCCGTGGGAAGAGAGTCAAAAATTAAAAAGAATCAGGATAGGGGCCCTTATTCTAACCACTTTGATTTTTACAGGTGGAGTACTAAATTCCTTTGTAAATGATGTTGGAATGTCTGGGCTACATAAGGTGAATTCCATAACCATAAACGAAACTATAAAAGATATGAAATTTTTAGATGTTGATGGAAATGGGTCAAAGGACATGATATCAATTGTAGCTGGCAGGAATGGAAAAGTTCTAAATATCTATAAGGGGAATGAAAATAAACTTAGTATAAAAAAGAGTTATGATATAGAAGCTTCCCCGGGCCAAGATGAAAAGAATGATTGGGGGGCAACCTTTGAATTAGCAGATTTAGATAATGATAAATCCCTCGAGTTAATTGTGACCGACTCAGAGGATAATGCAAATAGATTGATGATATACAAAGAAATTAATGGCATATACAAAATGATAGATTCTAAGGAATATAGCACTAAGGTATATGAATTTAATAATTTCTTTACTGATATTGAAATCCATAAGGATGACAATGGCAATAATCATATAATATGGATTTATGACACGGTGGGAAAACCACGTATGTATTCCTATAGGCTTAGTGAAGGCAAATTAAAGGAAGATTTCTATGAAGTTATAGAAGAATTAGGTCGAATAATAAGTGGCGATTTTGATGGAGATAACAAAAAAGAATTATATTTAATAGCTGAGGATTTAGATGAAGTAACTATTAACAGATTGGAGTATAGTGATAAAGCTGTAAAGCTCCATAAAGAAGAAAACATAAAAAGTTGGTCAACGATGTTAAATTCAATTAATAATGCCCATGAAGTAAAGGTAGATGATTTTGATGGTGATGGCAGGGATGATATAATATTTTTAACCTTAACAGGGCAAGCTTCATTCATGAGAAAGGAAGATATATGGCTTAAAGTCTACACAAGAAAAGAGGATAAATGGGAAGGCATATGGTGTGGAGGAAAAAGCAAAGAAAATGATATGTATGCCACAGAATATCAAGGAAATTGTGATATAAATGATGATGGCATAAAGGATATAATAATAACAAAAAATCATATGGCGAACCTATTTTTCAAATTTGAAGAAAAAGAAGATATAGAGTTTAATAATATAATAGAAGTTTATAATATAGATCCTATAAAATTTGCTATAAATAAATTCTGGCAAAGAGTATGGTATTTTCAGTAGTTAAATCTTTGATAACCATGAAGAGTAACATTGAAACTTGCAACTAAAAAAGCGTCTTAAGATGCTTTTTGAAAGGAGAAATAAATAGTATGAATACTCCTAATAATCCATATAAAAAACGTAAAGATTATTATGCCAAGTTACTTGAAAATCAAAAAAAGTCATTAAAAATAATAGGAGGACTAAGATTATTTGTGGTATTAGTTGGGCTTTTAAATCTTGTGTTTTTATACATAACCCACAATAATAATCTTTTTTTTCCAATAGCTTTAGCATATACAGCCATATTTATCTACTTGATTATGAAGCATGGTCAAATGAAATCTAGGGAAAGATATACCCTTTCATTATATAGGATAAATGACGACTCGTTAAAACGTATAAAGGGTGAATGGAAATCCTTCTGTGATACGGGAGAGGAATTTCTTAATGAAGAGCATAGTTTTTCTAGTGATCTCGATATTTTTGGAAAGGGATCTCTATTTCAGTGGATAAATACAGCCACAACCTACATGGGAAGACAAAGCCTAAAGGGATATCTTACAGAGCCTTGCCGTGGGAAAGACCAAATATATAAGAGACAGGAAGCGATCAATGAATTATCTAGAAAGCTATGGTGGAGACAAAGATTTATGGCTGAAGGTATGTCAATGGAAGAGGAAATACGGAATCCTGAGACTTTGTATAAATGGATAGAAGATAGAGATGAATTTTATTTCAAGCCTTGGATTGTAATTGGAGTTCGTATACTTCCAATAATCAGTTTGTTAATAATTTTGATATATTTTATTACCGATAATATATCCTACTATTATCCTATTACAATGTTAGGTATCCAAATTATCATACTAAAATATCAAAATAAAAAAAGAGCCAAGGTTTTAAATACAGTTTATAAGTATAAGGACAATATAAAGGTATATAGACAAATGTTAAAGCATTTTGAGAATAAAAAATTTACCTCTAGATATCTGAGAGAAATAAAGGATAACCTTGTCAACGAGGAAGAACAAAAGGCCTATGAGCAAATAGATAGATTGGAAAAAATCGTAGAAAGTATTACTAATCGAGATAATGCCATGTTTATATTTGTGAACATAGTTACCCTTTGGGATTATAGGTGTATGATTGCCTTAGAAAGATGGAAAGAAAAATCAGGGATTTTAATAAAAACTTGGCTTGATGCCATTGGAGAAGTAGAAGCATTGTCAAGCCTTGCGGTAATTAGATATGATAAGCCCGACTGGGCAACACCTAAGATCATTGATGAACCTTCATACCTTAAGGCAGTTCAAATAGGACATCCCCTATTAACTAAAAAACGAGTATCAAATGATTTGAAGTTTGAAAATCAAGCTAGAGTTTTATTGATAACAGGATCAAATATGTCTGGAAAGAGTACACTACTAAGAACTGCGGGGATAAATCTCGTATTAGCCTATAGTGGAGCGCCAGTTTGTGCAAAAGACCTTTGTTGTTCCATAATGAAGGTATATACTTGCATGAGAATAAGTGATAATCTTGAAAAAAACACCTCATCCTTCTATGCTGAACTTTTGAGGATAAAGGATATTGTAAGGGAAACAAAGAATAAGGGGAAAGTGTTTTTTCTGTTGGATGAAATCTTTAAGGGAACTAATTCCCAGGATCGACATGAAGGTGCAAAAATATTAATAAAGAACCTATTGAGAAATGGCGGTATGGGAATGGTATCAACCCATGACCTTGAATTAGGGGCTATGGAGGAAGATAATAACTCAAAAATTAAGAATTATCATTTCCAAGAATACTATAAGAACAATGAAATTTATTTTGATTATAAGCTAAGATCAGGAGTTTCCACAACTCGTAATGCAATGTATCTTATTAAAATGGCTGGGATTGATGATAGTATATAAAACCTATAAATAACTAGGAGGATAAGGATGAAAGCACAATACTTAGAATTAATTAAAGAACTTGAAGAATTAAATATATCAGCTGATGACATTAGAAAACATATTAAAGAAAATAGGTTTTCAAATATTAAATTGAAAACCATATCTCTACCATATCTTAATTCTATTTCACCGACAATTGAAAGCACAGCATTAAAACTGTCTGAGGAACAAGGAGAGCTTTGTAGAGCCATAGGTAAGTTTAGGGGAATGAATGGTGAAAGAGATGGCATAAAGCTATCTGAGGGGGAAGCATACAAGGAAATAACAAAGGAGCTTCTAGATGTGGCCCAAACTGCAATAACCATGATATTGGTTTTAGAAAAGCAGCATGGAATCAATGTCGAAAAATATATAGATGAGCATATACAAAAGTTGATTGGAAAGGGATATGTTGAGGCTATATAAAAGGATAATTTGATATATACATACTCCGTTTGGTAAGAAACCTGTGGGATATCTTTAGGTCTAGTATAGATATTCTATAGGTTTTTTCCATTATTTAAATTGTATGCTTTAATACAATTCACTTTACAAAGGATTAGTAGTTGGTATATAATATTAATACAAACTATTAATACTAGGTACTAAAACCCGTAATAAACTAGGAGGTTATTTCAATGGATTTAAATGAACTATTTAAGATACAGGAAATTATTGAGGACAAAATAAAGAGCTTATCTGATATAAAAGAAGATTCTGTGGGAGAAGAGAATTTATTTGATATAAAATTTCTAGCACTTCAAGTAAAGACAGGGGAAATAGCAAACCTTACAAAATGCTATAAGTATTATAAAATAAAAAGAAATATACCAAGGGAAAAGATAATAGTAAGATATATAGACGGCATGAAGTTTTTATTATCAATTGGAAATAATCATGAATTCAATGTTATAAACAAGGATTCCATTGATAAAGTAGAAAAAACCGATAATGTTATAAAGCTTTTCTCCAGTATTTTTGATGATATTAGAGATCTAAGAAAGAATATCCTACAAAAAGATTATGTAGATTCCCTTTCGATCTATATAAGATTATTTGCTAGATATGTAAATCTAGGGGAATGTCTGGGTCTTAGCTTTGAAGAAGTGTATCAGTATTATATGAAAAATAATTGTCTAGAGACTGTTTAATAATATGTAGACTGAGGGAAATGTCTCGAAAAGATGATCCCTTTGATTCAGTTTCTGGGGTGTTTCAGAATGAATGAAGCTTTGAGTTTTGAAATTCCATGGGTTTGGCTAGTAGCCATGTATGTGCTATATCCATGGGATTTCACATAATGAAAAAGTTCATCATTTTGGGACACCTCTTTTAAGTGTTTTATTCTTCCAGTTAGAAATCACAGGTGTAAATAATTATAGTAAAAACAACAAATTATACTAGATATATAGTAAAATATAGTCATAAAAAATTTTTTATATGAAATAGGAATGTAAATAGGAGGAGTAAATATGAAAACTAAAGAAATAATGGATTTAGCTTTAGAACTTGCGGGTTTAGATGAAATACCTTCAGATTCTGGAATTGCAGTTGAAGGAGAAGGGATAAAGAAGGTTTTATTTGGAGTAGACATGGAAACCCAAGAATTATTACTTGGAAAAGAATTAGGAGTGGACTGTGTTATAAGTCACCATCCAAAAACAGGAAGTTCCATGATAGATTTTCATAAAGTACTAGATGTACAGATAGATAAGATGGTTGAATTTGGAGTTCCAATAAATAAAGCTCAAAAAGCCTTAAGAAAGAAGATTGGAAAAGTTGAAAGGGGTATGCATGTAAGTAATTATGATAGAGTGCAGTCAGCAGCAAAATTACTTAATATGCCTTATCTCAATATACATATGCCCGCCGATGTAATTACAGAAAGATATGTTCAAGACTTTCTAAATAGCAAATTTGATGATAAGCCTAGGACTACATTAAAAGATATAGTTGATGTACTAAAGGAAATGGAAGAGTATAAGGATGCTACTGCTGGTCCAATTATACGGGTAGGCGGAGAAAAGGATTATGCAGGTAAAATAGCAGTTCTTATGGCCGGTGGAACTAATGGTGGAAGCGATGTATTCAAAGCATATTTTGAAGCTGGTGTAGGTACTATAATCTGTATGCATGTACCAGATGATGTAAAGGAGGAAGTGGAAAAGCAAAATATCGGAAATGTGATTGTGGCTGGTCATATGGCAAGTGATTCCATAGGATTGAATATTATTATTGAAGAACTGGAAAAAAGAGGAGTAGAAGTCATAAAAATGTCTGGCATATTATAGGTTTACAATATAAATTTTGTAAATTTTTTCAAAAAGACCTCAATTTTTATTTGGAGGTCTTTTTATTTTTGGAAAAAAGTTGTATAATAAAGGATAATTAAAGGAATTTTCAAAATTTTATAGAATTAAATATATAAATATTCAAAACAATAAGTGAGGAGGAAAAGTATGAAGAATTATAAAGTAGACAAAATAAGGAACGTCGCATTATTAGGTCATGGTGGAAGCGGGAAGACTACATTAACGGAATCAATGCTATATACCACAGACCTTTTAAAAAGAATGGGTAGAGTAGAAGATGGAAATACAGTATCGGATTTTGATAAAGAAGAAATATCTAGACAATTTTCAATAGGAACTTCAGTTATTCCAGTTGAATGGAATAATTCAAAATATAATATATTAGATGCACCGGGTTATTTTGATTTTTCAGGTGAAGTTATAAGTGCCCTTAGAGTAGCTGGCGGAGCTATTATAATGGTAGATGCCACTTCCGGAGTAGAAGTCGGTACCGAAAAGGCTTGGAAATATACGGAAGAAAGAAAAATGCCAAAGATAATATTTGTTAATAAGATGGATAAGGAAAACGTTAACTATGATAAGTTGATTACTGGATTAAGAGATGCATTTGGCAAAAAGATTGCTCCATTTGCAATTCCAATCGGAGAGGGTTCAGACTTTAAGGGATTTGTAAATGTTGTAGATATGATTGGAAGAGAATACAACGGTAAGGAATGTGTAAATGTTGATGTGCCCGAGGAATTAAAGGAGAAAATAGCACCTATTAGAGAAATGCTTATTGAATCCGTTGCAGAAAGTGATGAGGAATTACTTGAAAAATACTTTGAAGGCGAAGCCTTTAGTACTGAGGAGATCCATGAGGGACTTAGAAAGGGTGTATTGGCTGGAGAGGTGGTACCAGTGTTAGTAGGTTCAGCTGCTAATAATATAGGAATCCATACCTTGTTTGGAATGACATCTGATTACATGCCTACGCCAAAGGACATGCATAATGGGGAATACGAAGGGTTACATCCAGAAAGTGAGGAACCCTTAGTAAGAAAGGTAGATGAAAAAGAGCCTTTTTCAGCCCTAGTATTTAAAACTATAGTTGACCCATTTGTGGGTAAGATATCCTTATTTAAGGTTTACTCTGGAAAATTAACTAAGGATATGGAAGTCCTCAATGCTAATAAGGATGAGAAGGAGAAAATAGGAAGCTTATTTATGCTAAGGGGTAAAAATCAGTTGGAGTGTGATGCCATAGTTGCCGGAGATATCGGAGCCATAGCTAAGCTTCAGTACACGGAGACAGGGGATACACTCTGCGATAGAAGCGCTCCAATAAAATATCATGGGATCAAATTTGCTCAGCCTTGTTTATTCATGGCAGTAGAGCCTAAGTCAAAGGGAGATGAAGAAAAAATAGGGACTTCACTCCATAGGTTGACCGAAGAAGATCCTACCTTTATAGTTGAAAGAAATAAAGAAACTAAACAGCTGCTTATTGGTGGTCAAGGGACTATGCAGCTTACTGTAATAACTAATAAAATGAGGAATAATTTTGGGGTTGAAGTAGATCTCATGGATCCTAAAATTGCATTTAGAGAAACAATCAAAGGAACTGCAAGCGTTCAAGGAAAACATAAAAAGCAAAGTGGTGGATCAGGTCAATATGGAGATGTTCATATAAGATTTGAACCTTCAACTGAGGAATTTGAATTTAATGAAGAAATATTTGGTGGTTCAGTTCCAAGGCAATATATACCAGCGGTTGAGAAAGGGCTTAGGGATTCATTGGAAAGGGGAGTTCTTGCAGGATTTCCTGTAGTTAATATTAAGGCAACATTATTTGACGGTTCTTATCACTCAGTTGACTCCAACGAAATGGCATTTAAAATTGCGGCTTCACAAGCATTTAAAAAGGGTGTTGAAAAGGCAAAACCAGTACTACTTGAGCCAATCATGCATGTAGAGGTTCTTATACCGGAAGACTACATGGGAGATATAATGGGTGATATGAATAAGAGAAGAGGTAGAATCCTTGGTATGGAACCAACAGGAGAGGGTTATCAAAAAGTAATTGCTGAGGCCCCCCAAGCCGAAATGTTTAAATACGCTCCAGACCTACGCTCAATGACACAAGCGAGAGGAAGCTTTGTAATGAAATTTGAAAGATATGATGAGGTTCCAGCCCATCTATCACAAAAAATTATAGAAGAATCTAAAGAAGAAGAATAATTATTTGCCAAAGCGTTTGATAACGCTTTGGCAGTTCCATGTTCTAAGCTCCAAGAGTATTATCTTGATCTAAAAGTATGACTATAAAACTTGTAACTTGGAACATGGAACTTGCAACTACAAGAATGTCTTTACACTCTTTGTATTATTTCTCCGAAAGCCTCTTAGACTTTTCAGTACCCATTTCAATTGCTTCTATTACATGGCCTCTAAAGCCTTTCCTTTCTAAGGCATAAATAGCTTCTATGGTAGTTCCTCCAGAAGAACAAACTTCATCCTTTAGCTGTCCAGGGTGTTTCCCCGTTTCTAGTACAATTTTGGCGGCACCTAGCACTGCCTGGGAAACCATTTTATAGGCCTTGTTTCTAGGGAACCCCTTTAAAACTGCTCCATCTGCTAAGGACTCAATAAATAGGTAAACTAGAGCTGGAGAAGATCCAGAGATAGCAGTTACAACATCCATCAATTCTTCATCCACAATCTCTACTTCGCCAAAGCTTTTAAAGATATCAAGAACTAACCTAAATTCCTCATCGGTTACCATATTGTTATGACATAAAGCAGACATGGCTTCACCAACTATGGCGGGTATATTCGGCATTGTTCTTACGAGCTTTATTTCTTTTCCAAAGGCTTGTTCAATGGTATCTATGCTTCTACCAGCTGCTAAGGACACGATTACAGTATCTTCTTTAATAACATCTTTAATTTGATCTATTATTTTATAATATTTATTGGTTTTAACAGATAAAATCAACACATCTGCAAACTCAGCAACCTCTATGTTGTTTAATGTAATATTAACATCGTACTGCTCTTTTACTTTATCCAATTTTTCTGACGATCTATTACTCACCATTATAGCCTTAGGTGATATGGTTTTAGATTTTACAAGTCCACCTATCATGGCATTAGCAATATTTCCACATCCTATGAAACCAATATTTTTCTTCATTAATATTCCTCCATAAATATTTTAAATACAATTTAGCAAATTACATAATTACTTTATATATTATTCAAATGTGCCGAGTAAGAGTTATGTAATTCTCTCAATTATTATTATCATGAAATATTATAAATTACCAGAATTTCTATAATCCCAGATTATTAATGGAATGTTTAAAAAAATGCAAGTAGTTTTAGTTTCTAAGACGTTTATGGGGTTTAAAGTCATACCTAGACCGTACGTCGAGAATTTGATGAATGTCTTAGAAACAAAAGGACGTAGCAGAGTTTTAAATTTTCTAAAATAAATGGGATAAGATTTACAATTGAATAATTATTTTATAGAATATATAATAATACATAATATGAAAGGAGGCAAGACTGTTTTTCAGTCTTAATTATAAAAACTATGAGAAGTGAATTTATAAAGGATGCAAAAAGAATAGTTGTAAAAATAGGAACATCGACATTAACACATTCAACAGGATTATTAGACCTAAATCGAATAGAAAGCATAGTAAGACAATTGACAAATCTGCATAATCAAAATATAGAGATTGTCTTAGTAACCTCTGGAGCCATAGGTGCAGGTATGGGTAAGCTAGGACTTAAAACAAGACCTACTACTATACCTGAAAAACAAGCCGCGGCGGCTGTAGGACAAGGAGTTTTGCTTCATATGTATGAGAAGCTGTTTTCCGAGTATGGAAAAAACGTAGCCCAGATACTTCTAACAAAGGAAGCAATATTAAATAGAAAAAGATTTTTAAATGCACGAAATGCTTTTTTTACACTATTTAAACAAGGAGTAATACCTATCGTAAATGAAAATGATGCAGTAGCTATTGATGAGATAAAATTCGGAGATAATGATACTCTGTCAGCAATGGTTACAAGCCTTGTAGAAGCAGATCTTCTTTTACTACTTTCAGATATTGATGGATTATATGATTCAAATCCCAAGGAAAATAAAGATGCTAAGCTTATCAGCTTTGTTGAAGAAATTACAGATAAAATAAGGGAAGCGGCTGGAGGAGCAGGGACAAAGTTTGGTACAGGTGGAATGGAAACTAAGATAAATGCAGCAGAAATTGCTGTATCTGCAGGTTCATCTATGATAATAGTGAATGGTTCTACAGAAAATATTATAAATCAAGTGGTTGAAGGCAAAAATGTTGGTACATTTTTCCTTGCTAATAGGCATCCCCTTCAAGGCAGAAAATGTTGGATAACATATAATACCTTAATTAAAGGACAAATAACTATAGATGATGGTGCCATAGACGCACTTACTAAGCACAGAAAAAGTCTATTACCTGCGGGAGTGCTATCTATAAATGGATTATTTGAAAAAGGGGATATTGTATCTATTGTTAATGGGTTAGGAATGGAAGTTGCCCGTGGCATAACTAATTATAATTCATATGAGGTTGAGTTAATCAAGGGAAGTCAAACCTCGGATATAGAAGAAAAGCTTGATCATAAGACCTATGATGAAGTGATTCATGCAGATAATATGGCAATACTAGTTAAATCAGGGATATGAAAAGGATAAATAAATTAGGTCGCGAAGGAATTTTCATTGTTCTATTTTAAAAATATACCTAAAACTGAAGGGAGATATAAGGTTGAATACAAGAGAATATGTAGCAAAAAAAGGGAAGCTATCCAAGACTGCATCTAGGAGAATGTCTACAATAGGCACAGATGTAAAGAATAAGGCCCTTAGGGCTATGGCAGAGGCTTTAATAAATCATAAGGCCGACATTCTAGCTGCTAATACAATGGATATGAAAAATGGTAGAGAAAAAGGGCTATCTCAGTACATGCTGGATAGATTATTGCTAAATGAGAATAGAATAAATGATATGGCCGAGGGTCTTAGGAATGTAGCTTCCCTTAAAGATCCAGTAGGGGAAGTAGAAAAAATGTGGAGGACAGAAAACAATCTGCAAATTGGTCAGATAAGAGTTCCTCTAGGAGTAATTGGTATGATATATGAATCAAGACCGAATGTAACGGTTGATGCTGCGGCGTTATGTATTAAAGCAGGTAATACGGTTATCCTAAGGGGTGGAACAGAAGCCATCAATTCAAATACTATCTTGGTGAATATTATTAAGAAAGCCGCTGTGGAAAATGGGCTTCCAGAGGGGTGTATAGAATTTCTTGAGGTTACAGACAGAGAAGCTGTAAATGAAATGATGAAGCTGAATGAATATATAGATGTATTAATACCTAGGGGTGGAGCTGGACTTATAAATGCCGTTGCCAACAATGCCACTATACCTGTTATAAAAACTGGAGTGGGTAATTGCCATATATACATTGATAAAAGTGCTGATATTAAAATGGCAGAGGACATAGTAATAAATGGGAAAACCCAAAGACCGGCAGTGTGTAATGCTATAGAAACAATACTTGTACATGGGGATATAGCCCCTGAGTTTTTACCGGGCTTGGCTCAAAAACTAATTGATTTAGGTGTAGAGTTAAGGGGTTGTGGGGTAGCTAAAAGGATTTTACCTGAGATAAAACCCGCCTTAGAAGAAGACTGGGGCACTGAGTATTTAGATTTAATATTGGCCATTAAAGTGGTAGATTCCATAGATGTAGCTATAGATCATATTTATAGGTACGGGACAAACCATTCTGAAGCAATAATTACAAATGACTATGGGAATTCACAAAGATTTTTGAAAGAAATTGATGCTTCAGCAGTATATGTAAATGCATCCACAAGGTTCACAGATGGAAGTCAATTTGGATTTGGTGCAGAAATAGGAATAAGTACACAGAAGCTTCATACTAGAGGGCCTATGGGACTTAAAGAGCTTACAACAATAAAGAATATCATATATGGTGAAGGACAAATTAGAGAATAAGATCCTGTTAGGTTGGGACTGTTATAAAAATATACTTTAAAAAATGACATGGGGACAGACACCCACACATTCTTCTCAGTGTGTGTCTGTCCCCGTGTCATTTTTTCGGAGCCTATGCAAAAAAGATTTCCAAGTAATATGTCAAAGCAAGGTTTTCAGTTGAATTAATGAAAATTTTATGAAATATAGAGTAATTTGGAAATATACATAAAAAAAATGAATAAAATAAAGAAAATTTTAGAAAATAACAAATGAACATGAAATTTAACTGTAATTAACAGTAAATGACACTTGAAATTAATAGTAAAATCTATTATTATCAAATAAAGGTCAAAGAAAGTCAAAGTAAAATAGAGGATGATGTTATGGCTAGATTAAGTGATATAATTGAAGCTTTCATAAAAGAACTTTTACAGGATTCAGAAGGGCAAGTTGTAGAGATTAAAAGAAACGAATTGGCCAATACCTTTAATTGTGCGCCATCCCAAATAAACTATGTTCTTACAACAAGATTTTCTGTAGAAAAAGGATATACCATAGAAAGTAGAAGAGGTGGCGGGGGTCATATAAGGATTATTAGACTTAAGATTGATGATACTGAGCTTATATATAATATAATAGGTGAAATTGGAGACAGCATAAATATGGCTAAGGCAATATCCCTCATAGGCTTTCTACTGGAAAGAGGTATTATAAAAGACAGAGAGGCAAGAATAATGATGGCAGCCGTAAATAATAGGGCTTTGGATATTGATTCTGAAACAAAAAATAATGTAAGGGCAGGTATCTTAAAATCCATGCTTGCTTCATTACTTAGATAGATATTTAGGGGCATAAAAGAATGACCCTAACACTTGTAGGTTGTAACTTGGAACATACAACTTGGCACCAAAAATGCGTTCTCAAACGCTTTTATCCAGATAGGAGGTAGAATAAAATGCTTTGTGAAAAATGCAAACAAAATAAAGCCACTGTTCATTTAACAAAAATCTTAAATAATAAAAAGACAGAGATACATTTATGTGAAGAATGTGCAAGGAAAAGTCAGGATATAAGTTTTGAAAATCCATTTACGATAAATAATTTTCTAACGGGTCTTTTGGACTCGGTTCAGAGTCCCCATATAAAGGTTGATTATATTAAGACCACTACATGCAGTAAATGTGGAATGAGCTATGGTAAATTTAAGCAGTTAGGAAGACTTGGCTGTTCGGAATGCTATAAAACCTTTAGTGAGAAGCTAATGCCCCTGGTAAAAAATGTACATGGCAGTCAGCAGCATGTTGGAAAGATTCCTAAAAAGACAGGTAGCGTTATTAGGATGAAGAGAGAAATCATGAATATGAAGAAGGAGTTAAATAGAGCCATTGATAAGCAGGAATTTGAAAAAGCCGCTGAACTCAGAGACAAAATAAGATTACTGGAAAAGGATTTGGAAATAAATAAGTAGGGGAGTGTGTGATATGACTAAATGGATTGATGGAGAAGGGCCACAAAACGATATCATAATAAGTAGTAGAATAAGACTAGCAAGAAATTTAGAAGAATTTCCATTTCCCGTTGCTTTGACTACGGAAAAAAGTAAAGAGGTCATCAAAAAGGTTAGTGATTCTATCCTACAGGGCAATACAATACTTAAAAATGATTTTGATTTAATAGGCATAGACCAAATAGAAAATAATGATAAGCAAGTACTCATAGAAAAACATTTAATAAGCCCTAACCTTATAGAAAAGCCAAATAAAAGTGCTATAATGATGAATGCCGATGAATCGGTAAGTATTATGATAAATGAAGAAGATCATATTCGTATCCAATGTCTTTTTCCAGGTTTTCAGTTAGAAGAGGCTTGGAATATGGCGAATAAAATTGACGATATAATTGAAGAAAATCTTAAATATGCCTTTGCTGAAGACATAGGTTATTTAACATCCTGTCCAACAAATGTTGGAACTGGCATAAGGGCTTCTGTAATGATTCATCTACCAGCCCTTGCGATGATTGGGTATATGAATAGAATACTTCAAGCTATAAGCCAAATAGGCTTTACTGTCAGAGGGTTGTATGGAGAAGGAAGTCAATCTCAAGGAAATATATTTCAAATATCCAACCAAGTTACATTAGGTAGGACGGAAGAAGAGATTATCACTACTCTTATAGAGCTTACAAAACAGATAACGAATAAGGAAAAGGATGCAAGGGCAACTTTAATAGCTAATAATAGAATAAAGCTGGAAGATAAGATATGCAGATCCTATGGTGTGCTAACCAATGCAAGAATAATGAATTCCAAGGAGGCTTTAAAGCTTATTTCAGACGTTAGACTAGGCATTGACCTTGGAATAATAAAGGATATAGATGTCAAAACTATAAACACTCTTATGGTAGATATACAGGGAGGGATACTCCAAAAAATCTATGGTAAAAACTTAAGTACTAATGAAAGAGATATAAAGCGTGCAAATCTTATTAGAGAAAGATTAAAGGGTAATTAGAAAATATGAGTATATAATTTAAAACCAAATACAGTGACCCTAAAACTTGTAACATGGGACTTGTAACTAAAAGAAGGAGGTAATAGCATGTTTATGTTTGATAAATTTACGGAAAGGGCACAAAGGGCAATTGGATTGGCTCAAGAAGAAGCAAAACGCTTAAAGCATAATTATATCGGGACTGAACATATACTATTAGGCCTTTTAAGCGAAGGTGGGGGAGTCGCGGCAAAGGCTTTAACCAATCTAGGGATTCAAATAGATAAGCTTAGACAAAATATCGAAGCCATGGTTGGTGTGGGAAAAGAAGAAAGTGAGCTTCAAGGAATTACTCCTAGAACAAAAAGAGTATTTGAACTTAGCTTTGAGGAAGCCAGAAAGCTTGGTCATAATTATGTAGGAACTGAACATTTACTCCTCGCCCTAATAAGAGAAGGTGAAGGGGTAGCTGCTAAGGCAATATTGAGTATGGGTGTAGATATCAATAAGGTTTACTTAGAAGTACTTAAATTATTGGGAAACAATGTGGAATCAGAATCGCCTAAAATGGGTAAAGTTAAAGGCAATGTGAAAACAAAAACACCTACACTGGATAAATACGGTAGAGATTTAACCATAATGGCAGCAGAAGATAAGCTAGATCCTGTTATAGGCAGAGAAAAGGAAATCGATAGAGTAGTGCAGGTTCTTAGTAGAAGAACAAAGAATAATCCATGCCTTATAGGTGAACCGGGAGTGGGGAAAACTGCTGTTGCCGAAGGTCTTGCCCAAAAAATTATTGAGGGGAATATACCAGAAATCTTAAAAAATAAAAGGGTAGTTACCTTAGCACTGGCTTCAATGCTTGCTGGGGCAAAATATCGAGGAGAATTTGAACAAAGATTAACCACCGTGATGGATGAACTTAGAGAAGCCGGGGATGTAATATTATTTATTGATGAAATGCATACAATTATTGGAGCCGGAGGTGCTGAGGGAGCCATAGATGCCTCAAATATTTTGAAACCTGTTCTTGCAAGGGGAGAAATACAAGCCATAGGGGCAACAACCCTTGATGAATATAAAAAACATATTGAAAAGGATTCGGCACTGGAAAGAAGATTTCAGCCTATCATGATAGAGGAGCCTTCAATACAGGATACTATAAAGATACTTAAAGGACTTAGGGATAAATATGAAGCCCATCATAGGGTGAAAATTACTGATGAAGCTTTAAAGGCAGCGGCCGAGCTTTCCCATAGATATATAGCAGATAGATTCCTGCCAGATAAGGCGGTAGACTTGATTGATGAAGCTGCTTCAAAGGTAAGATTACAAAATGCCACTCAACCCGAAAATTTGAAAAGCTTAGAGGATAAGCTGGAAAAAATAAAAAAAGAAAAGGAAGAAGCAGTAAGTAATCAAAATTTTGAGAAGGCAGCACAGCTTAGAGATGAAGAAAAAAACATTTTACAAGAGCTTAATGATAAAAAGGATAATTGGAAAACAAGTATTAACAAGAACTCAGAAGTAGGAGAGGAAGAAATAGCAGGTGTAGTTTCAGTATGGACTGGTATACCTGTAAATAAACTGGCACAAGAGGAATCCGAGAGACTTCTCAACATGGAAAATATACTTCATAAAAGGGTAATCGGACAAGAAGAAGCTGTTGAATCCATATCACGGGCCATAAGAAGAGCCAGAGTAGGGCTTAAGGACCCTAATAAGCCTATTGGGTCCTTTATATTCCTAGGACCGACTGGGGTAGGGAAAACAGAGCTTACAAAGGCATTGGCTGAGACCATGTTTGGGGATGAGGATGCAATGATCAGAATAGATATGTCTGAATATATGGAAAAGCATTCAGTAGCTAAGCTAGTGGGATCTCCTCCAGGATATGTAGGCTACGATGAAGGTGGTCAACTGACTGAAAAGATCAGAAGAAAGCCCTATTCTGTAATATTATTTGATGAGATAGAAAAGGCACATCCCGATGTATTCAATATATTGCTGCAAATGCTGGATGATGGTAGATTAACCGATGCTAAGGGTAGAATGGTAGATTTTAAGAACACGGTTATAGTAATGACTTCAAATGTAGGAGCAAGTAGAATTAAGAAGCAAAAAACCCTAGGGTTTTCCGGAATAGATGAAGATACAAAGAAAAATGAATACGAGAAGATGAAGGAAAATATAATCAGTGAACTTAGGAGACAGTTCAGACCCGAGTTTTTAAATAGAATTGATGATACTATAGTATTTCATCAATTACAAAGGGAGCATATAAAAGAGATAGTTGACCTAATGGTAAAAGAGCTTACAAATAGACTAATCGATTTAAATATAACCATTGAAATTACAGAGACTGCTAAGGATTATCTTGCAGATAAGGGTTATGACATAGAATATGGTGCGAGACCCCTTAAGAGGGTTATTACAAAAATGATAGAGGATAAGCTTTCAGAGGAAATATTAATGGGGAAAATATCTAAACAAGATGATATAATAGTAGATGTAGAAGAAGACAAATTGATATTTAGTAAGAAGTAATGTAATGTAATGGGATTCTACAACAAATGTAGAATCCCTAAATTTATTATATGACAAATTTAGGAATTAGAGGTGATATTTATGGGTAAGATAAAGACAAAGTATGTATGTCAGGAATGTGGATATATATCATTAAAATGGATGGGGAAATGCCCGGAGTGCAATAGTTGGCAAAGCTTTGTGGAGGAGTTTGTTGAAAAGAAGGGGAGAAGCAGCGATTTATCCACAACCGTTTCACAAAAACCCGTAAAGCTTAAAAATATTGAGCTGGAGATGGAAAATAGATTTTCAACAGCTAACAGTGAGCTGGACAGGGTCCTAGGAGGAGGAATTGTAAAGGGTTCTTTGGTCTTAGTAGGGGGAGACCCAGGTATTGGTAAGTCAACTCTTCTTATACAAGTGGCAAGTAATATAGGAGGCCAAGGCCTAAGGGTTTTATATGTATCCGGGGAAGAGTCTCTTAAGCAAATAAAGATGAGAGCCGATAGACTTGGTATAAACAATGATAATCTGTATATAGTTTCTGAGAACAATCTACAATTTATTTCAAAGTATATTGAAGAAGTTGATCCAAATTTACTAATTATAGACTCTATACAAACGGTGTATAATCCAGATATAGCCTCTGCACCGGGGAGTGTTAGTCAAGTTCGTGAAGGAACCTCTGCACTTATGAAGTTATCAAAGACCCAAGGGATTGCAACCTTCATTGTAGGACATGTTACTAAGACTGGATCAATTGCAGGGCCGAAAGTATTAGAGCATATGGTAGATACAGTGCTATATTTTGAAGGGGAAAAGCATAATATATATAGAGTGCTTCGGGCGGTTAAAAATAGATTTGGATCTACAAATGAAATAGGCATTTTTGAGATGACTAACAATGGTTTACAAGAAATTTTAAATCCTTCGCATCTATTTTTATCCCATAGACCGGAAAAAGCATCGGGATCAGTGGTTGTATCGGGGATAGAAGGAACAAGACCTGTGCTAATTGAAATACAAGCACTTATAAGCCCTACAAATTTTGGTAATCCAAGGAGAATGGCAACGGGTATTGATTATAATAGGGTAGTAATGCTTATGGCAGTTCTTGAGAAAAAAGTAGGTTTGCAGCTTCAAGGGCAAGATGGATATGTAAATGTGGTAGGGGGAATACAGCTTAGTGAGCCTGCAGTTGATTTAGCAATTGTAGCAGCCATTGCTTCAAGCTTCAGAAATAAAATAATAGATCCCCACACTATTATATTTGGGGAAGTAGGCTTGACTGGAGAAGTTAGATCAGTTAATCATGCTGAAAAAAGGATAGTAGAAGCGGTAAAAATGGGATTTAAGACTTGTGTAATTCCAAAGGGAAACTTAAGTGGGCTTCCAGAGCTTAAGGATATAGAAATAATTGGCGTGGATAATGTATATGAAGCCCTTGATATGATTTTGGGAGGTAGACGTTAGTGGTTCAGGAAGAAAAAAACAGAACTCAAGATATAAATGAGTCGTTAAAAATTTTAGCTCCAGGAACGCCCCTTAGGGAAGGACTAGAGAGTGTTCTTAGAGCTAAGACAGGAGCTTTGATAGTAGTTGGAGATAATCCAGAGGTAATTAAGCTAGTCGATGGAGGTTTTTATATAAATACAGAGCTTACCCCTGCCCACTTATATGAATTAGCTAAGATGGATGGGGCCATTATAATTAGCTCGGATCAAAGAAAGATTCTTTATGCAAATGCACAGCTTAATCCTCAACCCTCCATCACATCATCTGAAACTGGTATAAGGCATAGAACAGCTCAAAGAACGGCAATAGAAACAGGAAATCTTGTGGTATCTATATCTCAACGTAGAAATATCATAACCCTTTATAAGGGACAGCATAAATATATATTACAGGATACAAACAAGGTTATAAATAAGGCAAACCAAGCTGTACAAACTCTGGAAAAATATAAAACGGTTTTAGATCAGGCAATGACGAGCCTTAGTGCCTTAGAGCTTGAGGATCTAGTAACTTTATATGATGTATGCCTTGTTATACAAAGAACGGATATGGTAATAAGAATAGCAAATGAGATAGAAAGATATATAAATGAATTGGGCAGTGAAGGTAGATTAGTTAGCATGCAGCTTGAGGAATTGATATGCTTTGTGAAGGAAGATGGAGAACATGTTATTGAGGACTATAGAATTTATATTGAGGAAAATGATAAGGACTCCATAATGAAAAAACTTAGGGAACTTTCATCGGAGGAACTTTTGGATTTAACAAATATAGCAAACATATTAGGATATTCATATGATATTAATATTTTAGATATATCAGTAACTCCAAGGGGATATAGAATACTATTCAAAATACCTAGATTACCATCGGCAGTTATAGATAATATTGTTCAGTATTTCAAAGACTTTCAAAAAATATCAAGGGCCAGTACGGAAGAATTGTATGATGTAGAAGGAATCGGTGAAGTAAGGGCAAAAAATATAAAAGAAGGACTTAGAAGGGTAAGGGATCAAGTTCTTTTAGACAGACATTTGTTGAAAAAATAAAACGCAAATTCAAGGATGTCAAGTATCCTGCCCTTTGGGCAGACTTTTCTAAGAAAAATGGTTTTAATTAAAAAAGCCACTAGCATGTAGCTAGAAGCTTTAATGTTTGATTAAAATCTAGGACAATAATCAATAGGATATGTAGTATAAATTATAACAAAAACTTCTTATTCTAGTACAAGGTAAACTTACCTAAAGCATTAATTTTTTTAAATTCTTTAAGCATTACATCATAAAGATTTATATCAAAATCATTTGCTAGTGCAGCCATATAAAATAAATTACGTCCCATTTCTTCAATGATTTTTTCTCTGCAAACTTCACAAAGTTCTCCCCGAAGATGATTGTCTAGATAATTTGATATATCTTCATAATTTACATCGTCTGGAACTTTTTGATTACAAGCGTCGATTTTAACACACCCACAGTTGGTTACTGATTTGATCACTGCTCTATTAATTTTTGCAGAAGATTCCTGAAGTTTAGTTATTGTATCTAATATGCTTTTATGTCTGGTTAAAACTTCGCCAACAGAGTTTTGAAATTCATCACATAATAAGTCCTTCATAAATAATCACTCCCACAAGTAGACGGTTGGTTTTCTATAGTTGACACAATTATTTTAGCATAAAGAAGTATAAATTTAAAGGGTAAACATAAATGTATATATAAAGAAAAAATGAGATAAAAATATATTAAAGGTAAAAAATGTATAAAGTGTTGTAAATAGTATATATCAGAGTCGGAAAGATTCATAAAAAATCATTGACAATTATTTGTGACTATGATAAAATTATTTATTTCTTGACATCATGTACCAAATACTGTATACTGAAAATGTGGAATGTCATTTGGGAGGTAATTCTATGTTTAATATAGGCGATAAAGTGGTTTATCCTATGCACGGTGCAGGAATAATTGAATCAATTGAAGAAAAGGAAATTTTAGGTAAAAAGAGGAAGTATTATATTTTACGATTACCTCTAAGAAATATGAAGGTAATGATTCCCCTTGACAATGTTGAAACTATGGGACTTCGAGATATAATATCAGAGAAAGAAGTTGAACAGGTTTTAGCAGTATTAAATGATGATGAGTCTAAGATGCCTCAAAATTGGAATCGTAGATATAGAGCAAATATGGATAAAATTAAAAGCGGAGATATTTATGAAGTTGCGATTGTAGTTCGAAATTTAATGCTTAGGGATAGAGAAAAAGGGCTTTCCACGGGAGAAAGAAAAATGTTAAATAATGCAAAACAAATATTAGTAAGCGAATTGGTATTAGTGAATGATGCCGATGAAATAAGTGTAGAAGATCTTATAAACGAAGCTGTTCAGTAAAATTCGTTTTCAACACACATATTTTTTAGTTTACTATTATGTTACTATGTGAAATCTACATTACAGTTAACTAAAAAATTTGTGACTAATATAGAAAAAGAGAAAAAAATAGTATACAATTTATGCAAAATTCTTTTTTTTTTTGACTAGAAATACTATTGTTATAAAATAACAGCTCAGTGGATATAATTACAAAAAGGAGGTGGAAATAACATGCTGAATAAAATTATACGTGGTTCTTTAACTTTTGCGGGAGCAATGGCTGGATATGCAGTGGGAATATTAATTTCCAAAATTATTAAAGCCCAAAATTTCTTAAATATCGCTCCTTTAACAACGTTACAAGAATTAATAATTAGCATTGTTAGTGCTGTTGTATTTGGATTTATACTCTTTGCTATAACACCATGGCTGATGAAAAAAGGTTTGAGTAGTGCGAACTGGGTTGAAACTGAGCTGCAGAAAATACCAACTACTGATATTTTAGTAGGATCTATTGGACTTATAATTGGACTTATAATTGCTTATTTGATTAGTCTCTTAATTATACCTATCCCTTATGTAGGGACCATACTTTCTGTTATAGTCTATATCTTCTTAGGCTATTTAGGAGTAAGTATATCGACAAAGAAAACTAATGATTTAATTAACTTACCTAATATATTTAAAAGAAGTTCTAAGGACAAGGCGAGTAACAAGCCAGAGTATTCAAGTATACCTAAAATACTTGATACTAGTGTAATAATTGATGGAAGAATTGCCGACGTATGTAAAACAGGTTTTGTTGAAGGCCCCTTGGTTATTCCAGAATTTGTTTTAAAAGAATTAAGACATATAGCAGACTCTTCAGATTCTCTTAAGAGAAATAGAGGTAGAAGAGGCTTAGATATATTAAATAAGATACAAAAGGAATTGGATATCGAAGTTCAAATTACCGATAGGGACTTTGATGAAATAGGTGAAGTGGATATAAAACTAGTCAAATTAGGACAAGTATTATCGGGTAAGGTTGTCACTAATGATTTCAACTTAAATAAGGTATCGGAGCTTCAAGGGGTACCGGTTTTAAATATCAATGAATTAGCCAATGCAGTAAAACCAGTTGTATTACCAGGTGAAGAAATGGTGGTTCAAGTTATTAAAGAAGGAAAAGAAAACGGTCAAGGGGTTGCTTACCTTGATGATGGTACAATGATAGTAGTAGATGGTGGCAAAAAACATATTGGTCAAACCATGGATGTTACAGTTACAAGTGTACTTCAAACAGCAGCGGGAAGACTTATATTTGCTAAACCAAAGAATATGATAAATAGAACAGCATAATAAATAATGATATAATAATATAATAATCAATTACCCAGCAATAAAAGCTGGGTTTTGTTATGTATGTGGTATACTATATTTGATATACTGACAAATATACTTTAGTCTTTACTATTGTCTTTTAGACTCAAAGTAATGACCCTAATACTTGTAACTTGAAACTTTGAACTTGCAACCAACAAAGCGTTGTCGGGCGCCTTTGTCCACAACATAGATTAAAGGAGTTTTATTGATATGAACACAGCTATAATACTTGCTGCTGGAAGAGGAACTAGGATGAAAGCACAGCTAAATAAACAATATTTGTTCTTAAAGGGAAGACCCATAATTGCCCATACTTTAAATGCCTTTGAAAGAAGCCCGTTAATCGATGAAATTATACTTGTTATTAATAAGAATGATATAGAGCTATGTAAAAAAAATGTTTTGAAGAAATATAGATTCAAAAAAGTGGTGAAGATAATTAATGGAGGAGACCAAAGACAAGAATCTGTTTTAAATGGTCTTTCCCATTTAAATCCTAAATCAGAAATTGTTCTCATACATGATGGGGCAAGACCCCTCGTATCCAAGGAAGTCATTAAAAGATGTATTGATGGAGCAAAAAAATTTGGAGCTGTGTCAGCTGGAGTACCCATAAAGGATACCATAAAGATCATGAAGGAAGATGGATTTGTGAAGTTTACTCCAAAAAGAAAAGATGTATGGATCACTCAGACACCCCAAGTTTTTAAAGTGGAGATCATAAAGCAAGCCCATAAGTTTGCCGCTACTGAAAATTTTTTAGGCACTGATGATGCCATGCTAGTAGAACAAATTGGGAGAGAAGTAAAAATGGTTGAAGGAGACTATGAAAATATAAAGATAACTACTCCAGAGGATTTAATTACGGCTGAAGCAATACTTAATCATAAAAGAAGATAAAATAAAGTACTGAAAAAAATTTCATAATTAGATCTTGAAAATATTACCTATGAATATTTGAGGAAATTCCATAATACATTTAAAGAATTTTGAAATACAAAATGTAGCAGAGAGAGTTAGAAAAGCAATCTACATATTGTATTTCAAAATTAATAATGTCAATTATGCAAGTTTCTCATTTGTTTTAACAACAAATTAAAGGTAATATTTTTTTTTGCAGGAAAAATATGATTGAATATAGAAAATATTCAAAACATGATATACCATGAGTGGTCGATTTGGTTTGTTTATATACCAAATTTACTATTTGGTATATAATGTTATATTTTCAAAAGATTTATCTGCTATACATATTGAAAAAACAAGCTTAGGGAAATTGGAAAAACAATAGCAAAGTTTGGCATAAATATTGCTTATTAAGAAGAATAAGGAGGAGGAATATGAGAGAAAGATTATTTGACATTATAAATAAAGAGGATAAAAAGAAACCCTATACCGATGCACAGCTAGCAAAGCTTATGAGCCTAAGAAGAGAAATAGTTACAGGTTTACGCAAAAACCATGGTATACCTGATTCAAGGGAACGAAGAAGGGAAATTTTAACTAAGGCTATTAAAGGTATATTAAAAAATAATCATAAAATCTCAGAGAGAGAGTTAACTAAAAAAGTTGGGGAGCTTGGGTTCGATGTTTCGCGTCATATTATTAGAGAATATAGAAAAGAATTGAATAATAATATGGACCCAAAATATATTGATGAGAAAAATAAAAATTCTAATAATCAATTAATCGGCTCCACGTATTCCTATAGTCAGAAAAAATATTCTTCCTTTAGTAATATTATTGGGGCTGAGGGCAGCCTAAAGCCCTATATAAAACAAGCAAAGGCAGCAATGCTTTATCCACCCCATGGTTTACATACTTTAATTCTTGGCCCTACTGGAGTAGGAAAAAGTGAGCTAGCAGAATCAATGTATAAATTCTCTAAAGAAGCAAATATAATAGGTCAAAAATCACATATGGTTACATTTAATTGTGCCGATTATGCAGATAATCCACAATTGCTTATGTCGCAGTTATTTGGATATGTAAAGGGAGCCTTTACAGGTGCAGAATCCGATAAAGAAGGATTAGTTGAAAAAGCAAATGGAGGTATACTTTTTTTAGATGAAGTACATCGCTTGCCACCAGAAGGGCAGGAGTTATTATTCTATTTGATAGATAGAGGTAAATTTAGAAGACTAGGTGAAACAAGTGCCCAAAGGCAAGTTAAAATAACTATAATTGCGGCCACTACTGAAAACTCAGATTCAATGCTTCTACATACTTTCAGAAGAAGAATACCAATGGTAATAGAATTGCCGAATTTAAGTACAAGACCTTTATCTGAAAGGCTAGAAATCATTAAGGCGTTTTTTAGTAAGGAGGCATATAGAATTCAGACAGCTATCAAGGTTTGTAATAATGTTTTAAGAGCATTACTCCTATATGAATGCCTAGGAAATGTGGGGCAGTTAAGAAGCGATATACAAGTAAGCTGTGCAAAGGGATTTTTAAATTATGTAACAAATAATCCTGCCATGATGGAAATAACAATAGATGATATTCCTATCCATGCAAAAAAAGGATTACTTAAAACCCAAAATTATAGACCAGAGATTGAAAAGCTAATTAAGTATCAAAATCTAGTGGTTGAGCCAAATAAAGAAAGGGTTCATCCCATTTCCGACAATCAAGACATGTATAATATGCCCTATGAGATATATGAATTCATAGAAAAAAGATATCACGATCTTCAAGGGCAAGTTTCCAATCAAGAGGTTATTAATTATATTATTGGAAATGAGATGCAAAGAAAAGTAGAGAATTTACTTAAAAAAGTGGAAACCAGTATAAAACCCATAGAGAAAAAAGATTTGGTGAATATAGTCGGTATTGAAATTGTAGAGCTAGTGAATAAGATTTTAAGAATAGCTAGTTGGAAGTTAGGAATAATAACGGATCATCTTTTTTACGTACTATCTGTTCATCTAAATACAACATTAATAAGATTAAAGAATGGGAAAACGATTACAAATCCACAACTTAAAAAGATAAAGGAAAAGTATCCAAAGGAGTTTGAGGTAGCTAAGGAAATGGTTGAAGTAATCAACGAAGAATTAAACGTAGTGCTTACTGAAGATGAAATAGGATTCATCTCCATGTATCTATCAACGGTGACCGATAAAGAAGAATCTGTAAAACAAGGAAGAGTGGGGGTTTTAGTAGCTACCCATGGGAATGTATCTAATGCTATGGCGGAGGTAGCAAACAGATTATTAGGTGTGAGCTTTGCCAAGGCGGTTAATATGTCTTTAGATGAGAGTCCTCAAACAGCTTTAGATAGAACCATGGAAATGGTAAAAAGTATGGATGAGGGAAAAGGCGTATTACTTTTAGTAGATATGGGTTCCTTAGTAACCTTTGGTGAAATAATCACTAAGGAAACAGGAATCAAAACAAAAAGTGTATCAAGGGTAGATACAGTGATGGTTATTGAGGCTATTAGAAGAGCTATGCTTCCTGACTCTAACTTAGATGAAATAGCAGATAGCATTGAAGAAAAAACTAAATATATAAGTAGGTTGACAAATTTATATCCTGAAACTGTACAGAAACAAAAGGCAATTATAACTATGTGTATTACAGGTCAAGGAACTGCCCTTAAGATTAAGGAACTTTTAGAAAATATAATAAATAAGTTTGATGAAAAGGTGAAAATTATCCCCATAGGTGCAGTTGAAAATAATATAAAGGAACTAATAATGGAAATCCAAAAGGAACACAAAATTTTATCCATAGTTGGAACTGTAAATCCTAGGATAGCGAATATACCATATATAGCTTTAGAAAATATTATTCAAGAAAAAGGCTTAAAAAAGCTTGAAAATCTTATTTTAAAAAGAAATTCTCTTGAAGATATATCAGTTGAAATAAATATTGATACAAATTCAGCATTAAGTAAATTAATTAATAGAAATTCAATTTTAATTGATATGGAAGCTGATTCCAAAGAACAGGCTATAAAAACTTTAGCAAATAAGCTCTATGAAAAGGGATTTGTTGAAAAGAGATTTATTCAATCTGTATTAGATAGGGAAAAGCTCGGACCTACATATTTTATTAATGGAACAAGTATACCCCATGGTGAGCCTATCTATGTAAATAAACCCATTATAGGAGTAGGTGTTTTAAAGTACCCAGTAAACTGGGGTGAAGTAGAAGTTAAAATTATTTTGATGATAGCATTAAAATCTGAATGTATTGATGTTATTACTGAGCTACAAAGCTTTTGTGAAGATCCCAAAAATATCGAGCTACTATCTTCTTGTAATGAAGATGAAATAATATCAATGTTGATTAGCTAAGTGATTAATATTTAATTTAGATAAAGGGGGATGTTAATTGTGAAGAACTTTGAATTTTCCATACCAACAAAAGTTATATTTGGGGAAGGAAAGGTAGAGGAAGTTAAAAACGTAGTTTCTGATTTTGGTAAAAAAGGACTTTTAATAGCAGCTAGAGATAGTATGAGACAAACTGGAATTTTAGATAGAGTTATAAAACTTGCAGAGGAAGGGGGTGTGGAATTAATAGTAAGTGACGAGGTGGATCCAAACCCATGTACAACTTATATAGATAGAATGGTTGATATTGTCAAGGAAAAAAATTGTGATTTTCTCATAGGACTAGGTGGAGGAAGCTCAATGGATGCGGCAAAAGCAATTGCATTTGTAGCTGAAAATGGTGGTAAAATGGAAGATTATCATCCTGAAGGAAAGCGTGGAGATTTGGAGGATGTAGTTAATGCTTTACCCATACTTGCAATTACAACCACTGCAGGTACAGGGTCAGAGGTAACAATGTTTTCAGTAATTACAAATCCAGAAAAAAATGAAAAACCGGGAATAGGTCATACTAGTATGTATCCTATGGTATCGATTGTTGATCCGCAATTGATGGTTACTGTTCCTAAAAGTGTTACTGCTAGTACAGGGATAGATGTATTATTTCATGCAATGGAGGCCTATATTTCTACAGTAGCCACTCCTTTTACTGATTTATTGGCCCAGGAGTCAATAAGGCTAGTTTTAGAGAATCTCAGAGAAGCTATGGATAATCCAAAAAATATAGAAGTACGTGCCAAGATGGCGTGGGCTAATACCCTTGCAGGCGTTGCAATAGTTCAAGCAAGTACAGTAGGAATTCATGGTATGGGACATCCAATCGGAGGTCATACTAATGCCCCCCATGGATTGACTATGGCAGCCTTAGGCAAAGCATTTTTAAAGGCAACCTATGATTCAGATATACAGAGATATGCTCATGTGACTAGAATGTTGGGCTATAATTGTGAAGGATTAACAGAAGAAGAGTGTGCAGAAAAATCTAGTGAGGCACTAGAAGCAGTATTGGAAAGATTTGAAGTTAACATATCTATTTCAGATCTAGGAGTTACAGAAGATATGATACCTCAGCTTGCAAAGGACGCATTTGCCACTATGGGAGGATGCATGGATGTAAGCTTAAAGAAATTAACGGAAGAGGATGCTATAGAAATTTATAGGAATTCTTTAAAACCTGTAAAAGTATGCTCATAATGTAAATAAGCTCACTTTTGAGAAGGGGGATTACTATGTCTAAGTACTTAATGGGTGTAGATATTGGAACAACCGGTTCAAAGGCTATGATAATAGATACTGATGGAAATATAATAGGAAGTGGCTATAGAGAGTATCCCTGTATTTATCCAAAACTGAGCTGGGTTGAACAAAGTGCAGAGCTAGTCACTGAAAAAACCTTTGAAGCATGTAGAGAAGCCATAAAAAACTCTAATATTTCCTCAGTAAATATTGCATCGGTAGGTTTTTCTGCTCAGAGAGCCACCTTTGGGTTGATAGATAAAGACAATAGGGTTATAGGTGATCGCTTTTATGTTTGGCAGGATAATCGTGCCATATCAGAAATCGAGTATATTAAATCAAAAATGGATGCATTTGAAATGTACTGTATTGAAGGTCAGCCCATTACACCTACATTTTCCTTTGAGAAGGTAATTTGGCTAATGAATAATCAACCTGATATATATGGGAAAACAAAGAAAATTGTCATGGTACCTGATTATATCCTATATAGGTTTGGAGCAGAGGAGTTTCTGTGTGAGGTTGCAAATGCTGGATGTAGTGGCATGGTAGATATAGAAAACAATAAATGGTCAGATAAGATTATAGATACATATGGAATCCATAAAGATAAGCTTCCGAGGCTTATAGAAGCAGGTATCGTTGTAGGTAAGGTTGGAAAAATAGCAGCTGAAAAAACAGGCTTAAAGGAAGGTACTATACTATGTAGTGGATCAGGAGATAATCAATGTGGTGCATTAGGTGCAGGGGTAGTCAAGGAAGGAAATGCTAGTATGTCCTTAGGAACATCTGGGGTATTAGTTGTTGGAGCAAACAAGCCTAGATTTCTTGAGGATATGGGACTTATGGTGGGAAAAGCACTTTCACCAGGGCTCTTTGAATTAGAAGGAATTCAACTAGGGGCAGCAAGTAGTTATCGTTGGATTAGGGATGTACTTTGTACAAATGAACAAATATTTGCCAATGAGATAGATTCTAATACCTACGATTTGATGGAAAAGCACATTGAAAAAAGTCCTATAGGTGCCAATGGAGTAATATTTATGCCATATTTAATTGGGGCTGGATATCCTTATTGGAATACCAATGCAAAGGGAATGTTTTCTGGATTAACTTTTTCAAATACCAAGAGTGATTTAGTTAGGGCTGTAATGGAAGGTATAACTTTAGAAAGTAAGGATATGTATGAAAAAATAAAAAGCTCGGGTGTTCAGATAAATAAACTAAGTATAATTGGTGGGGCCACAAAATCAAAGTTATGGAGACAAATGATTGCTGATATGTTTGATGTTACTGTAAAAAGACTTAAAGTGTCGGATTCGACTATAATAGGAGCTGCCATTTTAGCTGGAATCGGTGTAGGTATATTTAAAGATGTTGAAGAAGGAGTATCCAAAATGGTTCACTATAGTGACGAAATAGAGCCAAAACAACAAAATGTTAGTATCTATAACGAAATTTATTGGCAATATAGAAATCTTTATAAGGCATTAAGTCAAGGTGGCGTTTTTTAGCTTCTAGCCATCTAGACAGATTAAATAAATAAGAATTAAAAAGGGGGCCAGGGATTATGAAAACTGGAATTGTAAAACTTTACAGTATTGTGAAGGGTGAAGGAATCATATCTGGAGATGATAAAAAGGAATACAAAGTTAAGCTTGCAGACATTAAAGGAACAGGAATGAGAAAGCTTGCACAGGGACAGAAGGTACAGTTTGAAGTGAAGGAAAGTCCGAAGGGAGCAAAAGCTGTTGAGGTCGAAGTTGTTTAATATAATTGTCTGGGGTGGAAAAAATGACAAAAAATAAATTGTTAGATGAAAAAGTAATGAATATTAATATCAAAGCTGAAAATGTTGATGAAGCTTTAGATTCCCTTTCGAGCCTACTTCAAAAAGAAGGATATGTTAAGACATCATATATTAATGCTATAAAGGAAAGAGAAAAAATGTTTGCTACAGGATTACCCTCGGAGGGTGTAGGAGTAGCTATTCCCCATGCAAGCATTGAACATGTAAATAGTCCAATTATAGCTGTTGGTATATTAGATAAGCCTGTTTCCTTTAGAATGATGGGTAATCATGATGAGATTATCCAAGTAGAAATAATGTTTATGCTGGCTTTAAATGAGCATCATGCTCAGATTGAAATGCTTCAAAGTTTAATAAGCTTAATTCAAGATAAAGACCTATTATTACGAATTAAAAACTGTGAATCAACAAAGGAATTAATATCAGTATTAGAAAATCAACTTAAAGAGGAAATTGCATAATTACATAGTACTTATGTAATTTCCTAAATTTTAAAAAATGGGGGGAGATTAATGTGGCTCAGAAGAAAAGAGTATTAGTGGCATGTGGTACTGGAATAGCTACTTCAGTAGCTGTTGCTAACAAGATTAAAGGAATATTTGAAGAAAGAGGTTATGGGGACCGTGTAGAATTTGGAACATGCTCAGTTGCTGAATTACATACGAAGGCACCTAAATATGATTTAGTTGTTACAACAGCTCATAATAGCAAGGAATTGCCTGTTAAAGTAATTATGGGAGTTGCATTTTTGATTGGTAAAGGTACAGAACCTGTTTTAAAGGAAATTATAGATTGTTTGGGGCTGGAAAAATAAGAAGGCTTAAAAGAAAAATAAGGAGTGGATTATATGATAGAAACTTTATTATCTGGACTTCAAAGACTCGTTGATTTAGGACCTACAGTTATGATGCCTATTATTTTAACTATACTTGGTGTTATACTTGGTGTTAAATTTGGTAAAGCTTTAAGAGCAGGCTTAACTGTTGGCGTTGCATTTATAGGACTTAATCTTGTTATAGGATTATTAGGTGGTAATCTAGGACCAGCGGTTCAAGAAATGGTTAATAATTTTGGACTAAGCTTGAATGTAATAGATGTTGGGTGGCCTGCTGCAGCTGCTATAGCATTTGCTTCCAAAATAGGAGCTGTAGTAATTCCTTTATGTCTTGCTGTTAATATAATTATGATAATTACAAAAACTACACAAACCGTTAATATTGATGTTTGGAATTTCTGGCATTATGCGTTTACTGGTGCATTAGTTAGCTTTGCGACAGACAGTTTTGTATTTGGAATGATAGCAGCAGCACTTCAGGCCGCTATTACATTAGTGTTGGCCGATTGGACTGCAAAGGGAGTTGAAGAGTATTGTGGGCTTCCTGGTGTATCAATTCCCCATGGATTTACCGCATCCTTTGTTCCCATTGCATTAGTAGTAAATAAGATATTAGATAAGATACCTGGAATCAATAAGATAAATATGGATGCAGTGGCCATTCAGAAAAAGTTTGGCGTATTTGGAGAACCTATACTTGTAGGAACTGTATTAGGTGGAGCTATAGGTGCCCTTGCAGGATATAATATAAAGGGCTTTTTAACACTAGGGGTTACAATGGGTGCTGCCCTTGTACTTATACCTAAAATGTCAGGATTGTTAATGGAAGGACTTATTCCGATTTCTGATGGGGCAGCAGAATTTATTGATAAGCACTTTAAATCAAATTATAAAATGTATATTGGTTTGGATTCTGCCGTTGGAGTTGGACATCCTACAACATTAGCGGTTTCATTGATACTAGTACCATTAGCAGTATTCATAGCAGTTATTTTACCTGGAAATCAATTTTTACCATTTGCTGATCTAGCTGTATTTCCATTTGTTTTCGTTTTAATAGTTCCCATAACAAAAGGGGATTTATTTAGAACCCTAATCATAGGTATAGTAATTGTTATGATAGGATTATGGATTTCAACAGATTTAGCTCCATTATTAACTCAAGCGGCAATAGATGCAAGCTTTGATATCCCAGAAGGGGCAACAATGATATCAAGTATAGCAGATGGTGCTTGCCCAGCAAGCTGGCTGTTTGTTAAAACAATGGAATTTAAAGTTATAGGTGGTATTGCTATGACAGCCTTAGCAGTAGTTATGGCAGTAATCAATAGAAAACGTATTATAAAAGAAGCTAATGAACCTCAAGATACAACAGCATAAAGACTAATCATAAGCTCAACATATAAAGTTCTATATCTTCATATGTTGAGCTTGTTTTTTTCTGAAAAATTTTTAAGCATCGAAGAGAATGACTCTAAGAACCTTGGGTTTAGAACTTTCGCCTTAGAATTAGTAAAGTTTCTTTGGTGCTTTGCTAGGAGGTATTATTTTGAAAAAAGAATATCGTTATGATTCTCTTAGATATATGCTGGGTGTGTCAATACCCACTTTTTTAGCTAGCATACTATCAATATATTCAGTTTATCAATATTATACAGGAGGGAAAAATAAATTTTATTTATTTGTATTTATAACCTGTACAATGATTGCAATAGATCATTTTTTTGCCCTTACACATCCTAAAGTTATAGTAGATAATGAAGAAAAAATACAGCTATATTCCTTTGGTAGAGAACATACTTATGTATGGAATGATATTGAAAAGATTAATGTAAGGAAAGCCGCATTTACTAACAAGATTTATTTAAGACTTGGAAACACAAGTTTCTTTAAAGGACGGTATTGGATAAACATAGACCTCTTTAATGATGGTAATGAATTATTAGAGATATTAAAAGACCACGAAGCTAAATTGCATCCAATGATGGACCGTTTTAATAGAAGGTCTACAAGGAGAATAAACAAGAATAATGCCCGATAGGTTAAAAACATATTATACAAAAACAAAACAAAAAATACCGTTTTTTATAAAAAAATGGTATTTTCTGTTTTTACTAAATGTGTTGAAAATACAAGTTGTTATGCCATAAATGAAAATATTGAAATGGCATAAGATTTGCATATATTACATAATATAAATTTTTTTATGAGGAGGAATGGGAGTGAAAAAGTATTCAGTTGAAAAAGAAGTCCAAATCAAGCTTTTAAATGACATGCTTCTAACAAGGAGCTTTGAGGAAAAGGTAAATGAGATGTTTATGCAAGGGCAAATCCATGGAACAACCCATCTATGTATAGGTCAAGAAGCCGTATCATCGGGAGTATCAAATGCACTTAGAGATAATGATTGGATACAACCGACCCATAGAGGGCATGGCCATTGTATATCTAAGAGTGGAAATCTAAATGGAATCATGGCAGAGCTATTTGGCAAAAAAGATGGACATTGTAAGGGCGTTGGGGGGTCAATGCATATTGCCGATATATCAGCCCACAACATGGGAACATCGGGAATAGTTGGAGGAACATTTCCAATCTCCGTGGGAATTGGTTTAGCATTGAAAAGACAAAAAAAGGATTCAATTATAGCCTGTGTATTTGGGGATGGAGCAAATAATGAAGGCACATTTCATGAGGCTTTAAACCTTGCTAGCATTTGGAAGCTTCCAATACTATATGTTTGTGAAAATAACATGTATGGCATGTCTGTGCCAATTGACTATTCAATGCCAGTGAAAAATGTTGCGGATAGGGGAGTATCCTATAATATACCTAGTAAAATAATTGATGGGAATAATGTACTAGAAGTATATGAAGCTGTATGTGAAATTGCCCAGCATATGAGAGAGGGTAATGGACCATTTTTACTTGAGTGTAAAACCTATCGCTGGCTGGGACATTCAAAGAGTGATCAAAGAAAGTATAGAACCAGGGAAGAAGAAAAGGAATGGAAGGATAAATGCCCTATCAAGTTCATGAAGAATTATATGATAGAAAATGGTGTTATAACAGAGGATGAATTTAATGGAATGAAGGATAAAGCAAATGACGACATTGAGAGGGCTAAAGAATTTGCTCAAAGTAGTTCCAGATCTACATTAGAAGAAATTTCAGAGTTAATATATGCGTAAATGAAGGGAGGAATTCTTGTGCGTAAGATCACATATCTACAGGCTATTGCCGAGGCAATGAAGGAAGAAATGTATAAAGATGATAAGGTATTCATAATGGGTGAGGATATAGGTATATACGGAGGATGCTTCGGTGTAACAAGGGGCTTTTACGATGAATTTGGACCGGAAAGAATATTAGAGACTCCTATTTCAGAGCAGGGCTTTATAGGAGCGGGAATCGGAGCCGCACTCTTAGGCGAGAGACCTATTGTAGAGATAATGTTTTCCGATTTTATAGCCCTAGGAGCGGATCAGCTTGCTAATCACGCTGCTAAAATGCGATTTATGACAGGGGGGCAGGTTAAAATTCCTCTTGTGGTTAGGACGCCTGCAGGTTCGGGGACTGGAGCTGCTGCCCAGCATTCCCAAAGCTTAGAGGCATGGTTCGCTCATATACCTGGGTTAAAGGTAGTTATGCCTGCAACTCCATATGATGCCAAGGGGCTGTTAAAGGCCGCAATAAGAGAGGATAATCCCGTTGTTTTCTTTGAAAATAAATTATTGTATAGAACCAAGGGAGATGTGCCCGAGGAAGAATATGTTTTACCAATAGGCAAAGCCGATGTCAAAAGGACAGGTGAGGACTTAACCATAGTTACATACTCCAGAATGCTTCAAAGAGCTTTAGATGCAGCTGAAAAACTAGAGCAGAAAGGTATTTCTGTAGAGGTAGTGGATTTAAGAACTATAGCACCTTTGGATACTGAGACTATTTTAGAGTCTGTAAAAAAGACACATAGACTTATGATAGTCCATGAAGCATGCAAAACGGGTGGAATCGGTGGAGAAATAGCCGGAAGAATTGCTGAAAGTGATGCATTTTATTATCTTGATGCAAAAATAGTTAGACTATGTGGAGCCGATGTACCTATTCCATATAATCCAGAACTTGAAAAACAGGTGGTTCCAAGTGAAGAAGAGATAATAGAGCAGGCATTAAAACTAGTAAAGTAGTGAAGGAGGGAGATTAATGAATAAGGAGATCGTACTTGCTACTCCCTACGCAAGAAAACTTGCTGATGACTTAAACATAGATATTTCTTTGATTCCTGGAACGGGAGAGCTGGGAAGTGTTTTCTCAAGGGATGTATTGGGCTTTAAAGGAACAGCAAAAATTACTCCCGTTGCCAAGCGGATGGCAGATTATTATAAATTGAATATTAATGATTTAGAAAATAATGAAAAGAAAATCACAAAGAAGGATATTTTGGAATTATTAGATCAAAGAAATTCAACCTCAGTAGTAGAGAATAGGATAGATGATGAAGTTTTATCAGAAGCTAAGGCATCGCCCATGAGAAAGATGATTGCTAAAAGAATGCTGGAAAGCATGGCGACTGCTCCTCAATATACATTGTTTAGTGAGATAGATACAACTAATCTGTTTGATTTGATAAAAAGTTCAAATTCAATGTTTACTAAGCTAAACGGACAAAAGCTGACTATTACAGATTTTCTAGTTAAGATAGTAGCTTTAGCACTTGAAAAACATCCAGTAATAAATTCATCCTATGCTAATGACCATATAACATATCATGAGTCAATTCATATGGGTGTAGCTGTGGCCCTAGATGATGGTCTTATAGTACCTGTTATAAAGGATGCCAATAAAATCTCAATAGGGGATATACATAGTGTAGGAAAGGATCTTTATAAAAGGGCAAGGGAAGGGAAAATACTAGGCCATGAGTGTGCTGGAAGTACCTTTTCAATTAGCAATATGGGTATGTATCCAATAGACTTTGCTACACCAATTATTAATCAACCGGAGAGTGGTATTTTAGCTGTTGGACAAACTCAAGAAAAACCCGTTGTAATAGATGGGGAGATAACCATTAGAAAAATGACTGCATTTAGTTTGACCTTAGATCATAGGCACATAGATGGAATTGAAGGATGTAAATTTTTGAAAACCCTTAAGGAGTTATTACAAGAGCCACTTTGTATTTTATTATAGAGAGTCTAGGTTAAATCTTAATTTATATATATTGAAACATCCCATATTTCCAGGAGGTTTTGATGTGTATAAATTAGAGTTTTGACTGGAATCTCTATATAGGACATCTGAAAAAGGAGGAGGACTATATGGGACAATTTATGATAATGCCTAAGCTGGACATGTCTATGGAAGAAGGAAAACTATTAAAATGGATGTGTAAAGAAGGGGATAGGATAGAAAAGGGTGATCCGGTTTTTGAAGTAGAGACTGGAAAGGTAAATCTAGAAGTAGAGGCTATAGTTGAAGGAAGCATTTTAAAGATATATAGAAATGAGGGTGAAGTAGTAGATGTAAATGATCCTATTGCCTTTATAGGACAGGAAGGAGAAGAAATACCTCCTTTGGACAATAATGCAGAGAATGAAGTCCATAAGGAAGAGCCTAAAGACATTGAAGAAAATAGAATAAATGAAGAAGCTTCATCAAACCAATATGATTTATGTGTTATTGGAGCAGGGCCTGGGGGATATGTTGCGACAATTAGAGCGGCACAACTAGGGGCAAAGGTAGTTGTGGTTGAGAAGGAAAAGCTTGGGGGAACCTGTCTCAATTGGGGATGTATACCCACCAAGGCATTGGTTTATCATGCCGATGTATGGAATAAGATAAAAAATGCTGAAAACTATGGATTTAGCACAAAGGATTCAAGCTTCGACTGGGGAAAAATTATCAGTAGAAAAGACAAAGCCGTTAGCACCCTAGTCGATGGTGTAAATAAATTGTTTATTAAAAATAAGATAAAGCTTATAAAAGGAACAGCAGAAATTTTAGATAAGAACAAAATAAGAATAAATACTGGGGCAAAAGAAGACATAATTTCTACAAAAAATATTATTATTGCAACGGGCACAGAATCCAGCACAGTTAATATTCCAACACAGGGGAATGTAAAGCTTAAGGATGTTAAGGAGATTTTGGACTTGCAAAGTCTTCCAAAGAAGCTTTGTATAATCGGTGGAGGTGTTATAGGTGTAGAAATAGCAAGTATTTTTTCTACATTTGGAGTAGAGGTTTCCATAGTTGAGATGATGCCAAAGCTTATTCCTATGATGGATAATGAGGTTATAGATGTGCTTAAGCAAGAATTTAAAGGAAAAGGAATCAACATATATACAGAAACTACAGTCGAAAAGATTGTGGAAAACAACAAAGCATATAGGATAGATTTGAGCAATGGAAAGACCATAGACTCGGATGAGATATTAGTAGCAATAGGTAGGAAACCAAATAATGAGCTGTTTAAGAATATAAATATTAGAACAGATAAAAAGGGATATATAGAGGTAGACAATAAACTCAAAACAAATATTGAAAATATTTATGCCATAGGAGATATCACAAATAAGCTTCAACTAGCACATGTGGCATCACATCAAGGAATAGTTGCAGTGGAAAATATGTTTGGAGAAGAAAAGGAAATGAAGTATGATATAGTGCCAAACTGTATTTTTACTGATCCAGAGATTGCCAGTGTTGGAATAACCGAAGAAGAGGCTAAAAATAGGAAACTGCCATATAAGGCATTTAAGTTTCCATTTATGGCATTAGGTAAGGCGGTGGCTTCCGACGATACAAGGGGCTTTATAAAAATCATTGCCGATGAGCGGTGGGGTGAGATAATAGGTGCCCATATAATAGGTCCCGATGCCGCCCATTTGATTGCAGAGGTCGTGGCAGTGATGGAATTAGAGGGTACGGTATATGAACTAGCAGATACCATTCATGCCCATCCCACACTTTCGGAGGGGATCATGGAAGCGTCAGCAGGTATACTTGATAAAGTCATACACATATAGTAGCAAATCAAACTATACAAAGATACCACCCTTATTAAGGTGGTATTTTTACAAACAAAAATATATATGAAGTTTCTACCAAAATCCCTATATGGAGATTCTTGATGTGTATAAATTAACTGTTTAACTGAAATATCTATAACTTTGGGTTGATTTTAATAAGGGATTAATCACCCCAACAGTATGATTTTGAGTATGGGGGTTACAAATAAAGAAATAAAGGAGAATGATTTATGGTTGTTAAAAGTGTCCATATTACCAATGAAACTGGATTACATGCAAGACCAGCATCAATGTTTGTTCAAATGGCAAGTAAATTTCAGTCTCAAATTACAATAAAGCATGGAGAAAATTCCTATAATGCAAAAAGCATAATGGCTTTATTATCAGCAGGAATTTGTTGTGGTAATGAGGTGGAGATATGTGCGGAGGGAAATGATGAAGAACAGGCCGCTAGCACATTGGTAGATTTAATAGCAAGTAAATTTGGAGAATAAATGATTTAAATATATAATGGGAATAGTTAAGACTTGTAGCTTTAAACTTGTAACTAAAATGTGTTGAATATACTTTAATCAATAAGAAAGGAAGTGTTTAGCTGTGATATATATTAAAAACAATTCTAACAATCCTTATTTCAATTTAGCCTTTGAAGAATATGTGTTTAACAATATGCATGAAGCCGATGAATATTTATTGTTGTGGCAAAATCGACCTACAATAGTCGTTGGTAAACACCAAAATACCATAGAAGAAATTAACATGGACTTTATAAAAGCAAATAGCATACAAGTTGTTAGACGTCTTTCAGGTGGCGGAGCTGTATATCATGATTTAGGAAACCTCAACTTTACATTTATTGTTAAAAATACAGAAAGTACTTCCTTTGATTTTAAAAAGTTTACTCTTCCTGTTATAAATGCATTAAAAAAACTAGGGGTAGAGGCTGAATTTAATAGTAGAAATGATTTAGCTATAAAGGGCAAAAAGTTTTCTGGTAATTCTCAATACATGAAAAAGAATGCTCTTCTCCATCATGGCACCCTTCTATTTAATTCGGATCTAGAGATGCTAGTAAAGGCTTTAAATGTTTCTAATGAAAAAATAGTCTCTAAGGGAATTAAATCCATAAGAAGCAGAGTAACAAATATTAGGGAGCATCTGGACTTAGATATAGGTATGCCACAGTTTAAAGAATTGCTTTTGAAATATTTATTTGAGGATGAAGAAATACATGAGGCGGAACTAAGTGAAGAGCAAACCATGGAAGTAAAAAAGCTAATGGAAGAAAAATATAATACCTGGGAATGGAATTATGGAGAATCTCCCAAATTCAATGTGAAGAAATCACAAAGGTTGGAGTATGGAAAAGTGGATGCCTTTATTGATGTGGAAAAAGGGATAATAAAGGGATGTAAATTTCACGGTGATTTTTTTGGCAGTGGCGATTTAGGAGATATTGAGGGGAAACTTATTGGGCACAAATATGATAGAGAAGAAATAAAGAATGTGCTGTCATCCATAGATATTGAACGATACTTTTCAAAATTTTCAATAGATGATATACTAAATTGTGTCATATAATGAAAAATATAAATAAAATTAATAAATTATAAATTTTCTCATAATATATATTATCATATATAAAATTAGGATATACTTATTATATATTGAAAAAAACTAGGGGGTGTTTATGTGAATGTTACAAAAATGAAGGCAGATTTATATTGTGTAAATTGTAATAAAAATACTCCCCATGAAGTAATATATATTGGAGAAAACATTGAAAAAATAACTTGTTTAGAATGTGATACATATTTGGAAATTGATGAAAATCTTGTGATGTCTAATTATGCAATGGATATATTGCAAAGGGTATCAAGTAAACCTGAAAGAATGAGCCAAGAGATCAAAGAAGACCTATCGAGGTTCCTATGTTCTATCCCCATTAGAGTGGTAACTAAGCCCTATAGAATGATAAAGGAATATAAAGAATTAAGGGGAATGACTGGAACAAAAAGGGTAAAGTAAATATATGGCATCAAATGAGGGCGAGATATGGGCTCTCTTTATTTTTACAAACATATTAAGACATATAGATTTCTTGAAATTAAACTTAATTTATACTATGAAAATTCTATAGATATTCCAGTTGAAAAGTTAATTTATACACATCAAAAATCCCTAGAAACATCGGATATTTTGAGATGTATAAATTAAGTTTAACTTTTGGAAATCTATACCTTAAGTCGAAAAAGGAAATATATTTATAATTTCCTGGGAAATATGTAGAAATACATTTTAACCTGAAAGGATGAATACTATGCGTGTTGGAATAGGATATGATGTACATAAACTGGTAGAAGGAAGGAAGCTTATCATAGGTGGAGTAGATATTCCCTATGATAAGGGTTTGCTTGGTCATTCCGATGCCGATGTCTTATTACATGCTATCAAGGATGCGATTTTGGGAGCAGTAGCATTAGGCGATATTGGTAAACATTTCCCGGATACTGACGAAAGATATAAAGGGGCTTCGAGTATTGAACTTCTTATTGAAGTAAATAATAAGCTAATGGATAAGGGATATAGGGTAAATAACATCGATTCAGTTGTTATAGCCCAAAAGCCTAAAATGGCATCCTATATTGAACAAATGAGATTAAACATTGCAAAGGCACTAGATATTGATTTAGACCGCATTAATGTAAAGGCAACAACCACTGAACAATTGGGATTCACAGGTAGAGGAGAGGGAATTGCCGCTCAGTCAGTAGTAAGTGTTGACAAAATAAAGTGATTTAAATATAATGTTATAGAGATTCCAGTCAAGGCTTTAATTTATATATATCAAAATTTCCTAGAAACATCGGATATTTTTATATGTATAAATTAAGATTTACTTGGAACTCTATATAGTGAGTTTTATGATTTAGCAAGCATAACTGTATAGTTTTTGGTTATGAAGGGAACAAGTAAAGGTGATGATTCCTTTAGAGAGTAAAATCCATTGGCTGAGAGATTTTACAGGATATATTCATTTTGAACCCATCCCGGAGCTTATGGCGAATCAATAAGTCATACGGTGGCGAAGCCGTTATCATCGCAAGAAGATAATCTATGGACATCATAATGTAGATCTATAGATTAATTAGAGTGGTACCGCGAATCACCTTCGTCTCTAAAATAGAGATGGAGGTTTTTTATTTTTGTTTATGGACTCGAATATTTTGAAAAAAATTAGACTAATGAGAATGAATTAACTGTTAGTAGTCAAACTATTTCCAATAGAATATTGGAGTGAAGTTGTTTTCTCATAGGATTCATTATAAGGACTCTAGTACTTAAAACATAAAATTTGCAACTAAAAATAAAAAGGAGAGTGTTATTATGGGTAAAAAGGACAAAGATTTTGTAAAAGAGATTACCCCTATGGAGGTTGACTTCCCACAATGGTATACGGATGTTATAAGAAAAACTGATCTTGTAGACTATTCACCGGTAAAAGGCTTCATGGTAATAAAGCCCTATGGATATGCTTTATGGGAAAATATCCAGAGCTTCTTGGATAATAGGTTTAAAGAAACAGGACATAAAAACTGTTACTTTCCTCTACTTATTCCTGAGAGCCTACTACAAAAGGAAGCAGAACACGTTGAAGGCTTTGCTCCAGAGGTTGCATGGGTAACCCATGGTGGAAAGGAAAAACTAGGAGAAAGGCTTTGTGTTAGACCAACCTCCGAGACTATCATCTGTGAGATGTATGCAAAATGGTTAAAATCCTATAGAGAGCTTCCATATCTTTACAACCAATGGTGCAGCGTTGTTAGATGGGAAAAAAGCACAAGACCATTCCTAAGAACCTCTGAATTCCTATGGCAAGAAGGTCATACACTACATGAAACAGAGAAAGAGGCTCAGGAAGAAACTCTTCAAATGCTTGATATATATAAGGAAATGGCAGAAGAGCTTTTAGCTATCCCTGTGGTAACCGGTAGAAAAAGTGAAAAGGAAAAATTCGCAGGTGCGCATGCTACTTATACAATGGAAGCCCTTATGCATGATGGTAAGGCACTTCAAGCAGGTACTTCCCATAACCTTGGACAGCATTTTACAAAGGCATTTGATATCTCCTTCCTAGATAGAAATGGAGATATGCAGCATCCATATCATACTTCATGGGGTGTATCAACTAGGCTTATCGGTGGAGTTATAATGGTACATGGGGACAACAGAGGACTAGTATTACCTCCAAGACTTGCTCCAACCCAAGTTGTGATTATACCAATAGCCCAACACAAGGAAGGCGTTCTTGATAAAGCATACGAGCTTAAAAAGCAGTTTGAAGATATGGGTATAAGAGTAGAGCTTGATGACAATGAAAATTACTCACCGGGATGGAAATTCAATGAATACGAAATGAAGGGTGTACCTGTTCGTATAGAAATAGGGCCTAGAGATATCAAAAACAATCAAGTAATGGCAGCAAGAAGAGATACATTAGAAAAAGAACCGATATCAATGGATGGCTTAGCTGAAACTATTTCTGGTCTATTAGATACTATCCAAAGTGATATGCTTGAAAAAGCAAGAAAACATAGAGATGAAAACACATATGATGTAGAAAGTCTTGAAGATTTCAAAGAAAAAATGGAACAAAAGCCTGGCTTTGCAAAGGCTATGTGGTGTGGAGAAAGGGAATGTGAAGAACACATCAAATCAGAAACAAGTGCCACAATCAGGTGTATGCCATTTAATCAAGAAGACCTTGGAGATAAATGTCACTTCTGTGGAAAAGAAGCTAAGCATATGGTTTATGTGGCTAAGGCTTATTAATAATTAAATACATTTACTTATAAACCGCTACCAACTTTATTGTTTTAAAAGTGTAGCGGTTTTAAAATAATAAGGATTTATTTGTGAAAACAATGAAAAATATGCTAAGATATAAATAAAATTATATCCCATTCACCAATTTTCTATAAAAAAATTTCATAAAGACAAAATAGGATAATAACTTGAAGCGTTTGATATTACAATGATATACTTGATTTTTTAGCGAAATACAAAAACAAAGGATTTCTTTAGAAAAAATATTATAAATTACTGTTAAATACATACTTTTATAGTTTGTAGGATTTTAGAAAACCTATATTTTTCAATGGATAAACCTTAACATAGGATGTATTGAAATAAGTAAAACGTAAGGAAAACCTTAGGTTTTTTTATGATAAACCTTAACATAGGATGTATTGAAATTATTCATATGGGCATATATTTGCGTTGTAGCAATATTGATAAACCTTAACATAGGATGTATTGAAATATATATCCAGCACTAATAATGACTGATATAAGCAAAGATAAACCTTAACATAGGATGTATTGAAATGATTCTCCTGGTTATGAAGGTATATGGATAGAAACTGATAAACCTTAACATAGGATGTATTGAAATTATTATAATTATCCTCCCTTTTACTCCAGGAGGCATAGATAAACCTTAACATAGGATGTATTGAAATCACGTAAGCATGAATATGCAACAAAATGCCATAGAGATAAACCTTAACATAGGATGTATTGAAATGATAATATTCTGCTAACACTGGCTACAGTAATATGTGATAAACCTTAACATAGGATGTATTGAAATAACTAGAGCATTTACAGAAGATGAATTAAATAAGTGATAAACCTTAACATAGGATGTATTGAAATTTTGGATATTGAGTAGATATTATAATTCCTTGTTTGTGATAAACCTTAACATAGGATGTATTGAAATTTAAAAAATGCTGCAACATTTGGATTTTCGTCTAAGATAAACCTTAACATAGGATGTATTGAAATTGAAAGATTTTATTGCTGGCTTTTCTGCTCCAAAACAGATAAACCTTAACATAGGATGTATTGAAATTAATATCACAACCTAATATTTAATAAAAATATCGCCAGATAAACCTTAACATAGGATGTATTGAAATTGTTTGTATTGCTTTCCTGTCCTGGTACCTAATAAGGATAAACCTTAACATAGGATGTATTGAAATATAGTTGTGGGATTTAAACATAGAATATCTTTCAAAGATAAACCTTAACATAGGATGTATTGAAATAAATGAAAATAGAAGATTAAACTTTGTGAGGGGATAATGATAAACCTTAACATAGGATGTATTGAAATAATATTAATGATGATGAACCTATAGAACTATGCAAGGATAAACCTTAACATAGGATGTATTGAAATATAAGGAGTTGATAGAATGAATAAAAAGAAATTATTGATAAACCTTAACATAGGATGTATTGAAATTCATCGATTACATAAACTAGCATATTATAACCTTACGATAAACCTTAACATAGGAAGGTGGAAATACTAATTACATAAAAAAACATTATTGTAATTATTTTCATTATATGATAACATGAAATTACATAAACTGTAACATCATATGTATTGAAATCTGTTTGAAGTATTGATTTAGAGTTCTTTAACTCCAATAAACCTTAACATTAGATGTATGATAGCTATGATTTGACATAAGTGGTAGCTTGCAGAACGTGTTTGGATTTTCAGTGTTTTCTGATAGTTTCTAAGTGGTGAGTTGTATGATTTAGGTATTTTGGAATTCGCGCTATTATTGTCACTGTTAGAAGTATTGATAATAAAATGTGGTTGGAGGGGTTATTATGGATAAAATCATAAAAAATGAATTTAAATTTGGTATTAAGTTCTTAATAATTACTATTTCCTTAAATCCAATACTTAATCAGCTTAGTAAGCTGAATTTTGAAATTTTTGGTTTTGATATATCAATATCTTTTCTATACTATATATTTCTAGGCCTACTTACATTTTGCATGTATATCTTCTCATTGGCAATAACTTCCCATAAATCAATTTATCAAATTATAGGTAATAGACTTCTTATAATAATTTTACGCTTGCCTCTCTTTTTTACTATGGCTTGGGCGATAAGTAAGATATATACTGTATTATTAAGGATACAAGTATGATTCAGACATCAAGAAAGTAATAGAAATAGAGAAATTATATTAAATAAGTATATGTATTCAAATTACATTTTCACCAAGGAGTTTGGGAGAACATGTCGAATCAAACTATAATATGGTAAAAAATACTTTAGAAACAATATTTTGGAGATGATCTAATATGGATAAGTTATATAATGCTATAAAAATCTTACAATATCTGAAATATAGAGGAAAACTTACAAGTAAGGAATTAGCAGGAATAGTAGGTGTTGGAGAGAGGCAAGTTAGAAACATTATTAATGAGTTGGAATCCGCGGATGGGATATTTATTGAAAGAACCAGAGGAAGATATGGTGGATATAAGCTTATTTCTACTAGCTTTTTATGCGATTTTGGTATTGATAAAAAAGAATTAATGGCACTGGAAACCGGAAAAAATTTTTTGAAAGAGAATTTAGGATATTACTTAGAAAAAGAATATGAATTAGCCCTAGAGAAAATAAAGGCTACAATGAAAACCATATCAAATCAGCCTCAAATAAATTATTATGCTAAAGCTACTAATTCAAAGTTTGATAAAGAAAGAGATATAGTTTTAGAAATACAAAAAGCTATATTTAATAAAAGAAAGATTAGAATACAGTATTTTTCTGTTGGAAGACGGGAGAGTTCTAAAAGAATAGTACATCCTTATATGGTATATAATTATCAAGGCTTCTTATATTTGGTAGCTTATTGTGAAAATAATAAGGAATTTAGGGATTTTAAATTAATAAGAATTGAAGATATATGTACATTAAATGAAGAATTTATATCTGTAAAGTTTGATTTTGATAAATTTATAGGAAGCTCATTTGGGATATTTAAGGACAATCAGATTAATGTAAAGCTGAAGATAAAATATCCTCATAGTGTTTATGTAAAAGAATCCGTTTATATACAAGAACAACAAATCGAAGATTTAGAAAATGGAGATATAATTTTCCAAGCGGTTATGCAAGGGAAACCTGAGATTATGTCATGGATAAAGAGCATGGGAGCCGATGTAGAAATACTTGAGCCCATAGAATTGAGAGAAGAATTAATTAGAGAAATAAAAAAAATTCAAAATATTTATTTATAAGGAACAATGGGTTCCTATTTATCAAATATAATTATATTGAAAGGAGGAAAAAAATGAAATATTTTGAAATTAGTACTACCGTATATCTAAAAAAAGATATATTATTTCAGAACGTCGGAGAAACACTGTCTAAGCATATTAACTATTGTATGGCAAAAAGTGATTTTTTGCATGTGTTACATGGTCAGAGTATCCCAAAACTATATTGTTTTGACTACATGTTTCCTTTAGAAAAAAGTAAAAAATATGAAAAAGGTAGAGTTTATGTTTTTAGAATTCGTACTCCTATAGAGAAGATTGCTTCTGAAATGAGAAGAACTTTAACAACATATCAAACTGATTTTATAAAACCACTAGGGGTTGAATTGAAGACTAAAAAATTTACTAGAGTTGATCAACTGTATACCATAACTCCCGCAGTTGCTACCATAAATAATAAAAACTGGACTCAAAAAGAAAGTATGGATATTATTTGGAATATGATAGACAAGAATCTTGAAAAAAAAGGGAAAATGATATTTGGACAAACCTTTGAGATGAAGGAAAGTCCCCTTGAGTTTTTAGAAATCAAAAACCATAAAACTATTGTGTTGAATTATAAAGGTGGAAAAATTCTAGGTAATAAGTTTTCTATGAGGTTTAAACCCGATGAGTTGTCACAGAAAATGGCATATACTGCACTTACATCAGGTCTGCTTGAGAAATCATCTTCTATTGGGGCGGGATTTTGTAAAATAATTACGAAGAGGTGAGAATAGGTGATATACAATCTCTTACAAAACTTTAAAAAGGCCTATGAAATTAAAGGAGATGACCTCATTATTGAAAATCATAATTTGAAAGAGGGTCTCTATATAAGAGTAAATAATGCTTTAGAGTTTGAACACTTTATTGTCAAGAAGGATTGTACAAAGGATAAGCTTTTTGAGTGGTTTAGAAAGGCTGATTTCTATTCGTGTATTATTAATACCAATAAATCTGTAGCTGATAAGAAGATTCATAGTTGTAATTATCTTAGCTTATTTATAAAGAAAAAGATTCTTATAGGGGATGAAAAAGAAACATTATCAAAGGATGTTATACTGCAAAAGATAACTAATTACTTTGATAAACTATACGGAGATGATTACAATTCGGAAAAGATTGCAAAAGACCTAGGAAAAGAAATAGATGAAGAAAAATATAATTTTTGTAGGGATATGATGATTAATGGATATGACAAAATATATTCTATGGTAGAGAGTCTGCAAGGTAAATTTGATAACTATATAAAAATATTTTTTGATTTTCAAGATTGGGAAATCTATGAACTGGAATCTAGCAGATATCTTTATCAAAAAGTTTTTAATTCCGATAAGTATAATCTATTTATTAACGATAAACTATTTGGGCTTTCAAATATGAATATGGGGCTTAATGCTAAAAAACCATTTTTAGAACACAAAACATTAAGATGTAAGGTTCCATTTATGATAAGTGCAGAGGACGCTTTACTCTTGTTTAAGTATTCTTTGTGGCTGAAAAATAATAGACTTGGATCGAATTTCAAATCCTTTGATTATGATTATACAGTTCCTTTGTCGGAAAGTAATACTAATAAAGATGAAATTATTAAAGATTCATTTTATCTGTACTTTTCAAATAAAAACGGAGAAATTGAGATTTCTGACTTTGATATAATACCTTCATTTCATGAAAAAATTGATTTTTATATCAAGAATTATATAAAAGCTTCTTACTATAACAGGAGTATAGATGATGTAGTAGTACCTTCATACAATAAATTTAATGGTGAAAATAGAGCAGATTTTTTAGCGGCATTAGATGAAAATTTATATATAGGGAAGTTAAAAGAAAGCTTTAAAACAGAGCTAAAGGATATAAAATCACCCAAATGGGGTAGTAAGAAGTTTTGTAATATTTTAATATTAACTAAGCAACAGATTTTTGACTTTGTTAATAAGAATGCCCCCTCGGGTCTAAGAGAATCCGTAGATAAATATCTTAGATTTCTAATACTTGAGAATATAAAATTAAGTAAAAAAAGGGGGATTGATGCTTGTAATACTTACATAGCTCTAAAAATATTTTTTGATCTGGGAGGGAATGAAAAGGTGCAAGAAATAAAGGAGATTAGAAGTTCCATAGGTGATTATATAAAAAATAAAGATGTCCATAATTTAGATGATATAGATCAGTATTCCTACTTGGCAGGACAAATAGCATATTATCTTATGAGTCAATCTAATGCTTCTAATAGAAATCATGATGTGATTCAGAAAGTATTAAACTATACTAATGTAGAGGCAGTCAATGGGGAACTCAAATATTGGTTTAAAAGATATGCACATGCTATTCCCCGTGGATATGAGAAATTTAATAGAGCATTTGCTATGGTTATTGCCCATAACAAAGGTAGTAGAGTAGATGAAGATTTATTTTTAGCGGGTTACCTTGGTGATAATATATTTTATGAGGGTAAGGAGGAATAATGATGAAGTTTAGAAACAGAGTCTATGGTGTTATAGGGATAAAAGGAATAATGTCAAACTGGAATGCTGATTTTTCTGGAAGACCTAAGACAACATCTAAAAATAAGATATTTGGGAGCGATAAGGCCTTCAAATATCCTATAAAATATCAATGGATTAACGAGGGGGATAAGGTCTTATATATTAAATCATATAAGGAAGAGAAAGATAAAATTCAGCCTAGGACATTAAAGGAAAGATATGAATATATATTTAATACAAAATTGGATAAAAAATCAAAACCAACAGAGGTTTTAGCTAATCTTTTTAGCGCTATAGATGTGATGAACTTTGGGGCTACTTTTGCAGAGGAAAATAAAAATATTTCTATAACTGGAGCAGTTCAAATAGGACAAGGTATGAATATATATGATGATACTAGAGTAGAGATTCAAGATATACTATCACCTTTTAGGAATCCAAAAACGAAGCCCAAATCCAAAAAAGATAGCGAAGATGTAGAGCGTTCTCAGACTTCCATAGGCACAAAAATTTTTGCGGATGAGACGCATTATTGTTATCCATTAGTAGTAAATCCATTTGCCTATGATGAATATGCTCATATGATACAAGACTTTGAAGGCTATAGCAAGGAAGCATATGAAAAATTAAAAGATGGTACTTTGAGAGCTGCTACAGCATTTGCTACAAATAGTAAATTGGGATGTGAAAATGAATATGCTATATTTGTCACTCTGAAAGAGGAGTCAAGAATTATACTTCCAAATTTGGCGAACTTTATTTCATTTGAAAAAAGTGATGACAAAGACATATTAGATTTAGGTAGACTAAGTGATGTACTTAACAAAAAAGTATTAGAAGAAGTAAAAGAGATTGAAATCTATATAAACTCCTTTAATTTACAACTAAACAATTTTGAATTAGAAAAAGCAAAGGTTATGAATATATTTACGAGAGAAGTGATATAAGTTGAAGTTTTTAAAGTTCAATTTATCTGGGAAAACGGCACATTTTAAAAAGCCCGATGTCAATTCCTATGCTTATTATACCTATAACCATATACACAAGATAGTGTTGATGGGAATATTAGGTGCTGTTATTGGCTTAAAGGGATATACATCCCAGCATATGAAAAAAGAAAAATATCCAGAATTTTATACATGCTTAAAGGACATGAGAATAGGTATAGTGCCCCCAAGTGGTAATAGAGGATATTTTAGTAAAAAGATAATAACCTTTAATAATTCTGTAGGTTATGCAAATATAGATGCTAATAAAATGCCCTGCAATTTAGTTGTAAGAGAACAATGGCTTGAGGATGTTACATGGAATATTTACTTGTGTCTAGAAGATATAAAGGATGTTAGGATTTATGATAAGATAGTAGATTACTTGTTGAATAGAAAATCAGAATATCCACCTTATCTTGGTAAAAATGACCATTTTGCTGAGATTAAGGACCCCGAAATAGTGTATTGTAAACCTATAGATTTTGCTGAAGAAATCCATAGCCTATTCTATTATGAAAAAGTTGTTTTAGATGATTATCCCATATATGATGGGGGGCTTCCTTTCCTTTATAAAGATTATGTCCCCGTAGCACTTAACGAATTCAATAATAAATATGAATTTAGAGAGATAGCATTTACCAATAGAGCTATAAAGGAAATAAAAGATACACTGATTCTACCCCATAATGGATGTAATGTAGCATTGATATAGATTGGAAAAATTTTAAATATTAGGAATTGAAAGCTTGACTATATATAAATGAGCTTTCAAAATACTTTATTGGAGATGAATCTTATGGTGGTTGAACTAAAAGATGTATTGAAAAATGATAAGATTTATTTAGCCCATACAAGTGACAAAAGAAAAAGTGAGACTCTATTACAACATTTAGAGCTTACCATTGGATATTACAATAAGCTTAAGCATTCTAAAGGACTAGATGCAGTAATTGAGAGAAGTCTTAATAGTATTAGAATTAATAAAAACGAAGTATCAAATGGTGGACTTTCTGAAGAAGCTAAAGAAATATTATTGGAACTATTTGAAGGTGCTATATACTATCACGATATAGGTAAGATAAATCCTGCTTTTCAGAAACTGAAAATGAAAAATACAAATTTTCGTAGAGTTAGGGTTTCAGATGATTTAACCCACAGCCTACTGTCATCCTTGTTATATATAGACATTTTTTATGATTCAACAGAAGATAAATGCTTGGATAAAATTGAAAGACAAACTTTACAAGTCCTATTATTATCATTTTCATATTCGATATCAAGACATCATGGATATCTAAAGGATTTATCAGAATATATATCGAAGCTTAGAGGGCTTTCAAACGCTGTAAGGAATGAAGAAATTGAGATATTTGACTATAATCACTTTGATAGACTTTTGTCTAGAAGAATTTTATTTGAAGAAGGTGTTTTTCTAGAGTTCGATAAGACCGTAAAGAAATACATGGCTTTACCAGAACCATTTTACATATTGAATAAACTATTATATGGATTAATTGTCACATGTGATTTTTATGCAACAAGTGATTATATGAATAGAAAAATTGAAGATTTTGGGGACATATATAATGTTGAAGAGTATAGTAAGAAATTTGATGACGATAAAATTATTAAGAATATTAGAAAATATGAAAAGTATGTTAATGAATCATTGAATAAATCACCCTTTGATGAAAGTTCTATAAATGAACTTAGAAGCGATATGTTTTTAGAAGCAGAAAAAACCTTAGTAGAAAATATTGATAAGCAAATATTTTACTTAGAAGCTCCTACAGGAAGTGGTAAAACAATAAATTCACTGAATTTGGGTCTCAATCTTATAAAATATGACAAAAGTCTAAAGAAAATCTTTTATGTGTTTCCATTTAATACTTTGTGTGATCAAACCTTTGATGTTATACAATCTTTTTTTGGCAAACAAAAAGTATCAATAATAAACTCCTTAACTCCAATAAAGTTTCAAGATGAAAATGATATTGATTATGACAAATCATATTTAGATAGATTATTTTTACACTATCCAATGATTTTAACTAGTCATGTGAACTTTTTTGATTATTTATTTGGAAATGGTCGTGAAAAACAATTACCCTTAGTACATTTGATAAATAGTGTAGTGATACTAGATGAGATTCAAAGCTATAGGATTGAGATATGGAAAGAACTTGCCAATATGATAGTAAGCTTTTCTAATATCTTTAATATAAAATTTATAATAATGTCTGCAACCCTACCAAGAATAAGTTTGCTTTCCAAAAATAATCTAAATGAAATCAATTTATTTAAGGATTCTAGTAAATATTTTAATGCAACCCTATTCAAAAACAGAGTGAAATTTGATTTTTCTCTACTACAATATGGAAAAATTTCCTTAAGTGATTTGGCAGATTTTCTAGTCAAGTATTGGGAAAATAAAAGGGGAAGAATCTTAATAGAATTTATAAAAAAAGCTACTGCCAGAGAGTTTTATAATATATTAAAAGCAAAAGTTGATAATAAATTATTATATGAATTATCCGGTGATGATAGTAGTCTTTATAGAAAATATTTGATTGATAAGTTAAAGAAAAAAGAAGAACAAAAAAAAGGTTATTTATTAAGGGATGTTATATTAGTTGCTACTCAGGTAATTGAAGCAGGGGTGGATATAGATATGGATGTAGGATTTAAAGATATATCTATTATTGAAGCAGAAGAGCAGTTTGCGGGCCGAATAAATAGATCTTGCACTAAAGAAGGTTGCAAACTATTTTTCTTTCAACACGATGATGAAAAGGGAGTATACAAAAGTGATTTTAGAACAGAGTACTCTATCCTACAAGAAAAATATAAGGAAGTATTTAAAAATAAAAGTTTTGAAGATTATTATTTAGATTTAATGAAAGAAATAGAAAGAAAAAAGACTGAGTATAATGAGAATTCATATGAGATTTTTAGTAATAATGTTAAAGGGCTAATGTATTTTCAGATAGCTAAGGATATGAAAATGATTAAAGAAAAAACATACTCGGTATATCTGGCGCATAATCTAAAACACCCTCAAAAGGATGAATTCATAGATGGACATCAAGTCTGGAAAGCTTTTAAAGAAATTCTATTTGATGGTGATATGCCATATTCTAAGAAGCAGATTGAACTATCTGTAATAAAAGAAAAAATGAACTATTTTATATATCAAGTATCTAGTCCAATGCCATTTAGCGATGATGAAAGTATTGAAGATATAACTTATGTTGAGGAAGCAAAAAGGTTTTTTGAAAATGGAAAATTCAATAGAGAGGCTTTTAATAAGGAGATGTTTCCTAGCAAGGGGGTCGATATTTTCATATGAAGATAACTGGGACGTTGGTAAATTACTATTTTCATTGTAAGAGACAATGTTGGCTACATGGGAATAGGGTGAATCTTGAAGATAACAGTGAATTGGTTAAAATAGGTAAACAACTACATAAAATTAAATCAGAAAAATCAAAAAATACCGAGATATCCATAGAATCAATAAAAATTGACAAGATTAAAGGAGAATACTTAATAGAATACAAAAAATCCAATGCAGATATAAAGGCATCATGTTGGCAGGTTTTATTTTATCTCTTTATACTAAAGAAAAAAGGAATTAGCAAAAAAGGTAAACTTATATGTATGGAAAAAAACAAGCAGACTAATAAGGTTTTGGAAGTGAAATTGACAAATAGTATAGAAAATATATTGATAAAATTAGAAAAAGAAATAAATGATTTTATAAATGATAGAGATCTACCAGAATTTCAATATAGTAAAAAATGTAGAAAATGTGCATATTATTCCTATTGTGTTCTCTAAAGAAAGGAGAATTTCATGGCAGAAGCTGTAAGATATATAATGTCCCAAGGGGAGTTGAAACGCAAAGATAATTCCCTATGTTTTAGGAAAGAATCAAAAAACCATTATATACCAATTGAGGGTATAAAGGAAATATATTGCCTTAATGAGGTATCATTAAATACTAAATTGTTAAACTTTTTAGCTTCAAATGGAATAGTCATTCATTTCTTCAATTACCATGGAAGCTATTCTGGAACTTTTTTTCCTCGAGAAAAATATATAAGTGGAAAAATTACTGTCAAACAAGCTGAAAAATATATGACTAATAGAGAATATATAGCTAAAGAAATTATTAAAGGCATAATTGTGAATGTAACAGAAACATTATACAATTACTACAAAAATGGTAATAAGGAGATTAAAGATAATATAGATTATATTAGATACTCTATTCCAAATATGTTAGATAAAGCCTCAAATATAAAAGAAATATTATCCGTTGAAGGAGCAGTTTGGAGTTGCTTTTACAACTCAATCAGAGATATCTTGAATGAGAATTTTGAGTTTAATAAAAGAGTCAAGAGACCACCAGATAACCCTATGAATGCTATGATTTCATTTGGGAATATGATTCTATATACCAAGGTAATTACTCAAATATATCATACACATCTTAATCAAAGTATCAGCTATTTACATGAACCTTCTGATGGTAGATTTTCATTAGCACTTGATTTAGCAGAAGTGTTTAAACCAATAATTGTTTTTAGGACTATTCTTAAGTTGGCTAATAAAAAGATGATAAAACCTGATAAACACTTTGATAGAAAACTCAATTACTGTATCTTAAATGAGCAAGGGAAGAAAATTTTTATTAGCGAGTTGAATTTGAAATTTGAAGAGACGTTTAAACATCAAAAATTGAAAAGAAAAGTATCATATAATACAGCAATAAAACTAGATGCGTTCAAATTAGTTAAGCATGTACTGGAGGATAAAGAGTTTAAACCATTTAGTGTAAAGGAGATGATATAATATAGCCAGAAAATATAACCATAACTACGTTTTCCTCTTTTATGATATTGAAGAAAAGAGATGTCAAAAAGTATTTAAGGTTTGTAAAAAGTATCTTATACACTATCAAAAATCAGTTTTTAAGGGAGAAATTACTCCATCCAAATTATTGAGTTTAAAAACAGAATTAAATAGAATAATAGATAAGAAAAAAGATTATGTATCAATTATTAAATTCATAAATCAAAGCTATTTTCAAGAAGAAAATATGGGATCGCAAATAGAAGATCACTCTAATCTAATCATTTAGGAACACTAATCCAAATTTCATAGTAATATTAACATATTGAAATGCTGTGTAGCTTGGTGTTACAGGTATCAATGGTATTTTTTAGTCAATAAAAAAATTCCATGTTCTTTTTAGAAACAATTTTAATTGATGTTGTTATTTACTCACTTTTAATAAATACACTATTCTCAAAATATACATTTTTCAGTGGCTAAACCTTAACATAGGATGTATTGAAATTCTTTAACCGGAAGATCATCCATAGTAACAGTCTCGCTAAACCTTAACATAGGATGTATTGAAATAAGAGTAAAAGACAATATGAGAGAATTAGCGAAGATGCTAAACCTTAACATAGGATGTATTGAAATACCCCTAGCAATGATGAATTAAAAACATCATTCCCAGCTAAACCTTAACATAGGATGTATTGAAATTGGTTCTATCGGAATATTTTAGTAAGGAAAGCCATCCATTGAACCTTAACATAAAATGTATTGAAATCTAAATTCTTGTTGCCCCTGTTGTGATATTGAACCTTAACAATTGTTAAATAAAAATAAAAAAGAACTTTAATCCCAGTAAACAGAAAGTCATAGCAACTAAAAAACTCTTCAATGCTAGAATAGAAATCCTAATCAATAGAAGAGTTTTTTACATCTTTATCATTTTTCTTTTTCAATAGTTCTAAACAACTTTTTTGACTCTTTAATCATATTCTCAATGAAATGAAATTCGCTATCATTTAGATTATACAATAAGGATTTAACCGTATCATATTTTGTAATAGCACTTGAGCTATCTACTTTTAATAAAGAATCAATTGATATGTCAAATGCTTCGGCAACAGAGGCAAGCTTTTCTATGCTTAATCCTCTAGAACCCCTTTCAACAAGTCCTAAAAAGGAAGGGGAAACATCAATCAATTCTGAAAGTTGTTCAATGGTGAGATTTCTTTTCACTCGTTCTTCTCTAATTCGTTTTCCCATGATATTAAGGTCATATTTCAAAGTTACCACCTCTATATAAATTTATAGTTTTATAGGAAATAGCACCAGTGACTTAAAGAATTTTAAATGTTGGTGCTTCTAGAATTGACACGTCTATATTGTTGTGATAATATTTAAAGTATATACTTAAAAAATATTATAAAAATCATATTTGTAATAAATAGGCAAGAATGAATTTTGAATACAAAGGAGGTATAGGGCAATGCCTCAAGTTATAATCGAAGATTATATAAAAGAAATTATTGCTATTAATAGAGTGATATCAAGTAAGAATTTTGATATTAAGAGATCTAAAGTTCGATTATTACATTTAAAGAGAATATATAGGATTGTTGATAATCTTAGTAATAAAATATTTTGCTTAAAGAGGCTTGTCTATTACTTAGATAAAGAGATTAAAAAATTGGAATGTCATGTGATCACTGAATCAATGTATAAAAAAATCCTTGAAATAATAAGGCAAGAAAAAAGAATTATATAAAATTAAAAAATTCAAGCTATGAAAGTGTCTGAGAGGACACTTTTTTTTGTTTCATACACATTTTTATATCCCATGGAATATTATGATATGGAACGCTAGTAAGGAGAGGTGAAGTAATGAATAAGAATCATGAAGATAAATGTACACTTACAGGAAAATGTGAATTAGCGAGACCCTATATAATGAATCAGCCTTTTACAAAAATATATCCTTTAGAAGAAGCTTTGATGAGGGGGACTATTTTTCCTGACCTGTATAGGCCATATGTAAATAGGGAGAAAAAGGAGGGGAAATAATGGAGGAAATGACTAGGAAGGATTTGATGAGAAGGATTCAAGAGGTTGAGTTTGCTGCCCTTGATCTAAATCTATATTTAGACACTCATCCTGAAAACATGGAAGCCTTGATGCAGTATAATAGATATGCATATGAACTCGAACAGCTCAAAAAGATGTATGAAATGAAGTACGGGCCATTATTAAATTTCGGATTTTCTCCAAGTCAGTATCCTTGGAGATGGATAAATGATCCTTGGCCATGGGAACGAGTAGACTAGAGGGGGGAGAAGTATGTGGATTTACGAAAAAAAACTACAATATCCAGTTAATATAAAATGTAAAGATATAAGAATGGCTAAATATTTAATCACCCAATTCGGTGGACCCGATGGAGAATTAGGTGCAGCAATGAGATATTTGAGTCAGAGGTATACAATGCCTACGGAAAAGGCAAAGGCGTTACTTACGGACATAGGTACAGAAGAGCTTGCCCATGTTGAAATAATTTCCACCATGGTGTATCAATTGTTAAAGGATACTACGGCAAAGGAATTAGAAGATGCGGGACTGGGAAGCCAGTATGTTCAGCATGGTCGTGCCGTTTACCCACAGGATGCAAGTGGTATCCCCTGGACTGCGGCATATATACAATCAACAGCAGACCCTATCACAGATTTGCACGAGGATTTAGCTGCAGAGCAAAAAGCTAGAACAACCTATGATCATTTACTCAATTTAACCGATGATCCTGGTATTAAGGATGCTTTAAAATTTTTGCGTGAAAGAGAAGTAGTACATTATCAGCGTTTTGGAGAAGCATTGATGGATGTATATGATCTTAAGAATTCCAAAAAGTATTATTAGGGTATAAAAAGTATTAAGGGATAGATAAAACTATTAAAGTATCTATCTCTTTTTGATTGAACCGAGGTGTGGATTACTATTTGGGATATTTAATAATCTAGATATACCTACACTTTATTTAGAGTTTTAAAAAAATAAGGACTAGCAGTTATAATACCTTCAATTACCAAGTAATATTTTGTAAACTTTCATTATATAATGTCAAAAAAGATAAAAACAGACTGTTTCTTTCTAAAATTTACATATAAAATAATATATGAATTTGAAGACAATTCAAGGAGGACTAAGGATGAAAATGAAAAGGTTAGGGACTTATTTCGTAGTAGCTATGTTAATGGTATCATTTGTGTTTGTGGGTATAGGAATACAGGTTTATGCAGCAACAGTTGGGGAACAGTTGTTGGAGCCAGAAGATGGATGGAGAAGATATGATGATGAAAATGATTTAATCCAATATTCTAGTGGCTGGACCACTGAAAGTGTATCAGGGAACTATCAACTAAGTAACCACTTGGCATGGGGGGTTTCATATCAATACTATACTTTTAAATTTGTGGGTACTAAATTCAGGCTTATAACTGGATTAAATAATGACCACGCCAAAAACATTGAGATAACCATAGATGGTGGAACTCCTACTACATACAGTGAATACGATAGTACATTAACTAGAAGTGTATTAGGTTTTGAAAAGACTGGGCTGAAATATGGGGTTCATACCGTAAAGGTTCAAAAAATGGATACAGAAAACCGCGTAATGGCGTTAGATGCCATAGACATAGACGAAACAGGTGAATTATTAGATATAAATACTCCTACTTTGGTAACAAACTTAACAGCAACAGCAGGAAATAAAGAAGTAAAGCTTTCATGGGATAAAGTAGAAGGTGCTGAAAAATACGTCGTAAAAAGATCAACAACAAAAGGTGGGAAATATAAGGAAATAGGAGAAACTAAAGAAACAAGCTATACAGATAGTGGTCTTGAAAATGGTACTACATACTATTATGTTGTATGTGCCATAAAAAGTGGAGTAACAAGTCCAGACTCAAAAGAAGCATCAGCAACACCACAAAAAAGTAGTAGTGGTGGCGGTAGTGGAGACAGAGCAATATTAAGAATTACCATGGTAAATGGTAAAATAAATGAATATGATCTATCAATGGATGATGTAAATGACTTTATTGATTGGTATGAAGATAGTATTGATGATAAAGATGATCCATATTATACTATTGAAAAAGACTACAATATAGGACCATTTGAAAGTAAAAAGGATTACATAGTAGCCGATAAGATACTACAGTTCGAAGTAATGGAATATGAAGATTAAAAATATTAAGGATAAGGATTCACCTTATCCTTGATTATTTTTTTGACTTTAAAGTATTAGTTAACCTAGAGTGAAATTTAGGCTTTACTCTTTTACCTCTTATCCATAGTAAAACTTCTAAAACTTTTCCTGTATAATAGGGAATGTGGAACTTAAAATTTAGAAATGTTATAATGAACATAAAAAACTAAGGGGAGAGTTACTATGAGTGAAAATTATAAATTTGTACAAAATAGTAAATGTGAATACTTTCCATGTCATAAAGTAAAGGATACAGAAAAATTCAATTGTCTTTTTTGCTTCTGTCCATTATATATGCTCAAGGACAAATGTGGAGGAAATTTTAAGTATAATCATGGGACGAAGGACTGTAGTGACTGTACTATTCCACACTCGGAAAATGGATATGAGTATATTATGTCTAAAATGGGTGAGGTAATTAAAATCGGTAGTGAGAGGGACTAAACAATATACAAAGGAAGAGTGGATATGTGTATAATTTTTTTCGCATATAAAAGTCATCCACAATATAAATTTGCCTTTGCGGCAAATAGGGATGAATTTTATAAAAGACCTACTAAAAATGCAAGGTTTTGGCATGACTATCCCAGTGTTTTAGCTGGTAGAGATTTAGAAAAAAATGGGACATGGATGGGCATAAATAAAAGGGGAGAATTTTCGGCAATAACAAACCATAGGGATTTTTCTTTGCTTATTGATGAGCCAACCAGTAGGGGAAACCTAGTAAAGGATTTCTTGATTGAAGGAAAAAAGCCCAGGGCTTATATGGAAAAGATTAAGCTGGAGAAGCATAAATATAATCCATTTAACCTTTTAATAGGGAATATCTCTTCCCTATACTATTATTCCAATGTTGAAGATCAAATCAAGGAGCTTAAACCGGGAATTTATGGACTAAGCAATTCCCTGCTGGATACTCCGTGGCCAAAGCTTTCAAGAGGTAAAAAGGGATTTAAAGAAATACTCAGGTCTAAAGTAGAGCTTAATCCCCAGGACTTATATGGTATTCTCTTTGATAGGTGGACACCAAAGGATGATCAATTGCCCCATACTGGCATCGGATTAGAATGGGAAAAAGTCCTATCCTCTATATTCATTGAGAGTCCTAATTACGGAACTAGATCATCAACTGTTTTACTTATAGACAATGATAACCATGTGACATTTATAGAGAAAAGCTTAATAAATAGTGATACCAAAGAGTGGAAACAAGTTAAATATGAATTTGATATTGAAGAGTAATTGAGCAAATTGCATAATTACCTTCTGCAGAAACTATCTACTATATATGGTTTTGAAATCTTCGAAGCTATATTATATATATTATGCAATTCTGCCAAGTCATAATTATGCAATTTCCTCAATTAAAAAAGGGGATATCTCATTAATCTATATAGAGTAATTTGTTAGGAGCGATGTAGCATGAGAATGTCAAAATTAGCTGGTAAAACCCTTAAGAGTATTGAAGAGGAATTCAATATAGAAAGTCAGAAGCTTATACTTAGGTCTGCAATGTTCGCAAATATTTCACCGGGAGTATACTCGGTTTTACCCTTTGGAATAAAATCCATAGATAAACTTTTACAATTACTATCCGATGAACTTAAAAATGATGAATTTCAAAGGATGTACATTCCATCAAATCAAGAGTTTGAAAGGTCCATGGGACTTTCCCTCAGAAATGATATGAAGTCCTACAAGGATTTACCGAAAAAAGCATATGATGTTTTTACATGTGATAGAGAAAAGGTAAAGATTAAGGATGGTATACTGAAATCAAAAAGATATAGGAGTCTTAGAACCTGTTGCTTTTATGAAAGTGAAGAATCCCTTCTAGAAGGATATGAAAAAATAAAACAGTTGTATAAAAATAAATTTCATGAAATAGGTTTAGATGTCTTGAGTCTACAATCCTATAATCACAAAACTCCTATGTCCATAGCAGAGGAATTAATACTTAATTGTGAAGCTGGGGATCGTACTATTTTTAGTTGTGGAGAATGTGAATATCAGTCCTTGGAAGAGGTGGCTAATTTCCATATCGAAGAAAATGAAGCTGAGGAGAAAGAAATAGAAGCGGTACATACTCCAGACATAAAGACCATAAAAGAATTAGAAGAGTTTATGGCCATAGAAGCCAAGGATTTAGCTAAAACATTATTAGTAAAAGCGGGAAGGGAAATTGTAGCAGTGGTTATAAGGGGAGATAGAGAATTAAACCTATATAAGCTTGCCGGTATATTGAATGTTCCTGTAGAGGATATAAATATGGCTGAGTATGAAGAGATCGACGGTAGTATTGAAACTGTGCCTGGTTTTGTAGGGCCTGTAGAGCTTGAGGGTGTGCGAATAATTGTTGATAAAGAGATAACAAAAACCACTTCATTAATAACTGGTGCCAATAAAAAAGATTATCATCTAAAAAATGTAAAATATGAGAGGGACTTTATAGGAGATATCATCGCCCAGGTAAGTTATATAAAAGAAGATGATAGATGTCCTGTATGTGGACGTAGACTCGATAAAAGCCACGGAATAGGTATTGGCAAAGTACTAAATTTAAGCAGAATAAATGATGTCAAAGGTATGCAGTATAAGGACAAGGAAGGAAAGCCTAAGGATATTTATGGTGTCTCAAGTTATATAGATATATATAAGCTACTGAGTAGTATAGTAGAAAAGCATCATGATGGGGATGGTATTATATGGCCTTTAAAGGCTGCACCCTATCAAGTAATTATATCGATACTCAATGTTAAAAGGGAAGATCAAGTTACATTAGGAGAAAAGATATACAATGAGCTTAAAGACCTTAATATAGATGTTATTCTGGATGACAGAAATGAAAGGGCTGGCACAAAGTTTTACGATGCCGATCTTTTGGGTATACCTATAAGGATAATATCAGCAAGAGGAGCCAGTGAAAACAAAGTGGAGTTTAAGCTAAGAGGGCAAAATGAAAGGGACGAATTAGATGCCAATGAAGCCATAAATAGGGTTTTAAAGCTTCTTGACAAAAACTAGAACCTGATTCGAATTTTGTTTTTTAAACCCGTTAGAAAAGCTTGAAAACTTAGAACTTAGAACTTTGAACTTACAACTGTAAAAGCGTCACGACGCTTTTATAAATCCCCTTGATACAAAAATGTATTTAGGATATAATAATCTAATATATAGGGTTCACGTAGTAAAATTTAATTTATGGATAGCCAAATCCTCGATTCTTCTGGGAGCTTTGGATATGTATAAATTAATAGTTTTACTTGAATCTCTATAATATGGTAATTGGATTTACATATAGGAGGTTTATTATGACTGTGAGATTAAGATTTGCACCCAGTCCAACGGGGTATTTGCATATAGGTGGATTAAGAACTGCTTTATACGATTATTTATTTGCAAAGCAGAAAGATGGAAAATATATTTTAAGAATAGAAGATACTGATAGAACTAGATATGTGGAAGGCGCAATAGAGAATTTGATTACTTCTATGGAATGGGCTGGTGTGATCCATGCTGAAGGTCCAATGCTTGAAGATGACAAGCTTGTTGTAAAAGGCGAATATGGACCATATACACAGTCTGAAAGACTTGATATATATAAAGAACATGTAGATAAGCTTTTAGAAAGCGGACATGCATATTATTGTTTCTGTTCTAGGGAAAGACTAGATAAGATTAGAGAAGAGCAAAAAGAAAAGGGCGAGATGCTTGGATATGATGGTCACTGTAGAAATATACCATTGGACGAAGCAAAAAAGAGAGTTAGCAATGGAGAACCCCATGTTATAAGATTAAAGCTGCCTAAGGATAGAGAGATAGTATTTGATGACTTGGTAAGAGGAACAGTTACGATGAATACTAATGATTCCGATGACCAAGTACTTATGAAATCCGATGGTTTTCCAACCTATCATTTGGCTGTTGTAGTAGATGATTACTTAATGGGCATTACCCATATGGTTCGTGGAGAAGAATGGCTGCCATCTACCCCAAAACAAATAGTACTATATGAAGCTCTTGGTTGGGAGCTACCTAAATTTGTTCATCTACCCAATATCCTTAATAAGGAAAAGAAAAAATTAAGTAAAAGACAGGGAGATGTAGCGGTAGAAGACTTTAGAAAAAAAGGATACTTACCGGAAGCCCTAGTAAATTATATAGCTCTTGTTGGTTGGAGTCCAGAAGATAATAAAGAAATAATGACCATGGATGAAATGGTAGAGAGTTTTTCCTTTGATAGAGTTTCAAAAAGTGGTGGAGTCTTTGATGTTGATAAGCTAAACTGGGTAAACTCTCATTATATTAAGGAAGCAGATATAGACAGACTTACAAAGCTTTGTATACCCTATTTAGTTCAGGCGGGTATGTTGTCAGAAAGCGAAATAGATGAGAAATATGAATGGGTAAAAATGATAATGGAGACTGCTAGGGAAAGAATCTCCTATATGAGTCAAATATCTGAATACGCTAAGCAATTCTTTGGAGAAGAAGTAATTCTTGAAGATGATGATGCCAAAGAAATTATAAAATTGGAACATGTACAAGACCTATTGAATACATTTAAGCAAAAGGTATTAGATGCAGAGGTTATCGATGCTGTATTTGGTAAAAAAGTATTCAAGATGATTCAAAAAGAAACTGGAGTCAAAGGGAAAAATCTATATATGCCTATAAGAGCAGCCCTTACAGGCCAGCTTCATGGACCAGATATAGATAAAGTAATAGCTATACTTGGAAGAGAAAATATCATTAATAGAGTGGATTATGTTGTAAAGAATTATGTGGGATAATTATTTTGGTTTAGGTCACAGATTATAATGAGTATATTTTTGGAATTATAAAATTATATTGCAATATGACTTTGATTAGGAGAGTAAATTTGTTGATGCTTAAAGAGAATGGCTGTCACCGGCTGAGAGCAGCCTAAAGCTACATACAAATTGAAGTGCACCTATGAGTTTAAGGCTGAAATAAAAGTAGGTCTTACGGTTAGCCCCGTTAAAGTTTTTTAAGAGAGATATAAATTAAAGTTTATATCTAATTAGAGTGGAACCGCGGATAGACCCCGTCTCTGAATATTTTTAGAGATGGGGTTTTTATTTATGTTATGGGAAAGGGAGGAGAAAATGATGTTTAAAGCAATGGCCGAGTATCTTGATTCTGTTATTGAAAGAGACCCTGCCACAAGAAGTAGATTTGAAGTAATATTATGCTATCCAAGTGTCCATGCAATATTTTTCCATAGAGTAGCTCATTTTTTCTATAGAAAACAATTGATTGTTATAGCGAGGGTTATCTCGCAGTTGAATAGATTTTTTACGGGAATAGAGATTCATCCCGGTGCAAAGATTGGGAAAAGATTATTTATTGACCATGGAATGGGTGTGGTTATAGGTGAAACAGCAGAAATAGGAGATGATGTGACGATTTATCAAGAGGTTACCCTTGGGGGTACAGGAAAAGAAACTGGTAAAAGACATCCTACTATAGGAAATAATGTTGTTATTGCTTCTGGAGCAAAAATATTGGGCCCCTTTAAGGTAGGAGATGATTCAAAAATAGGATCGGGGTCTGTGGTTTTGAAGGAAGTACCGCCAAACTGTACTGTTGTAGGTGTACCTGGAAGGGTTGTCATAAAGGATAACATAAAGGTGGATGAAAATGAAAAATCCACTGCGGATCTTGACCAAGTGAAGCTGCCCGACCCTATAGCCCAGGAATTAGAATGCCTAAGAAAAAGAATAGTGAAACTTGAAGAAGAACTGATTAATAGATAAACAACATTAATATAGAGATTCCAGTCAAAACTTTAACTTATACATATTCAAAATGCCTAGAAGCACTGAGTATTTGTACATGTATAAATTAAGATTCACCCTAAACTCTCTATATTTGAAAACCTAGCAAACCTTAAGGTTGTTTATCTCTAACAATGAAAGGGGAAGGAAAAATGAAGCTATTTAATACCTTGACTAGAAAAAAAGAGGAGTTTGTACCCATTATTGAAGGCGAAGTAAAGATGTATGTTTGTGGACCGACGGTTTATAACTATTTTCACATTGGAAATGCTAGACCCTTCACAGTTTTTGATACATTAAGAAGATATTTAGAATATATGGGATATAAAGTAACCTACGTTCAAAACTTTACAGATGTAGATGATAAGATAATAAAGAAGGCAAATGAAGAAGGAGTAAGTGCTAAGGATATCAGCGAAAAATATATAAACGAATATTTTAAGGACGCAGATACAATAGGAATCAAAAGAGCAGACATACATCCAAAGGTTACTGAAAACATAGGGGAGATAGTTGAATTCATCAATACACTTATTGAAAAAGGGTATGCCTACGAAGTGGATGGAGATGTTTACTATAATACTTCTAAGTTTGATGAATATGGAAAGCTTTCTAAGCAAAGTATAGAAGAGCTTGAATCTGGGGCAAGGATCGAAGTAAATGAAATCAAAAAGCATCCTACTGATTTTGCCCTGTGGAAAAAACAAAAGCCCGGTGAACCGGGATGGGATAGTCCTTGGGGCAAGGGTAGACCAGGATGGCATATAGAGTGTTCTGTAATGTCTACAAAGTATTTAGGGGAAACCATAGATATACATGCCGGGGGACAGGACTTGATTTTTCCCCACCATGAAAATGAGATAGCTCAAAGTGAAGCCTATACAGGAAAGCCCTTTGCTAGATATTGGGTACACAATGGATATATAACTATAAATAACGAAAAAATGTCAAAATCTAAGGGCAATTTCTTTACAGTAAGAGATATAGTAAGTGAATTTGATCCAGAGGTCATAAGGTTCTTCTTATTATCAGCCCACTATAGAAATCCCATAAACTTTAGTAGAGAATTGATGCAGCAAGCAAAAAATGCCTTGGATAGGCTTTATAATTCAAAGGAAAATCTTGAACACTTAATACAAAATGCAAGTGAGCAAACCATGAAGGAAGAAGAAAATAAAGTATTTAATGATCTGTTAAAATACAAGGAAAAATTTATATATACTATGGATGACGATCTCAATACAGCTGATGGTATTGCAGCTATATTTGAACTGGTTAAGGGAATAAATACAAATGTAGATGCAACAGCCTCTAAGGAGCTTATCCAAAAGAGCTTAGAACTATTTGAAGAGCTTACAAAGGTACTAGGTATAGTTAATAAAGAAAAGGAAATTCTTGATGAAGAAATTTCAAGGTTAATAGAGGAAAGGCAAAAAGCAAGGAAAGACAGGGATTTTGCATTAGCCGATAAGATAAGAGATGATTTGAAGGCTGGAGGAATTATATTAGAAGATACACCCCAGGGAGTTAAGTGGAAGAGAGTGTAATAAATTTGTAAAAGCACAGAGAATATAATATATAGATTAAGATTTACTTGGAATATCTATACTCAATCCTATTCTCTGTGTTTTATTTTAGGGGTTATAAATGTTACGAGAATATAATATTGGCAAGTTCTAATGAATAAGTATATATGAAATGCTATAATAAAAAATAATAATGGGATTATAGTTATTTATATTGTAAAATATATTTATGTAATTTTAAAACTGATTTTAATAGAATGACTAAAAAACTTGTGACTAACAAAGGGGTGAGGCATAGTGGAAGAAGATATTATGCAGAAAAAGGGAATTTCAATATTAAGAGCTTTGGGTATCGCAGCTATGATTTTTTTGCTTCAAATCATTTTATCTATTCCTTTTCAAGTCATTAATGTAATCCTTTTAGAGCTTGGTTTTTCTAAAATACTCTTATATATAAATGTTGCCAGCGATATACTTATCAATATTGTTATTATTTTTATATTTGTTAAGATATTCCGTAGAAATCAAGAATTTAAATTTAAGGTTAAATACAAGCCTAGCATTAAGGAATGCTTATGTGTATTACTTTTTTTAGGCGCTCATTTATTGATATTTTCAAATACCATTGGAATACTAATTGAAAAAATTGAAGTTAGCAAGTGGGTTGTTGAGGCCTTTGATAAAATACTTATAGACCCTGTTATAGCCTTTATGAGTCTTTGTGTTACTGCTCCAGTCTTTGAGGAACTTATATATCGTGGAATTATTTTAGAGAAGCTATCAAAAAGATATAATATGGGGGTATCTATAGTAGTTTCAGCAGTGATATTTGGATTAATACATGCTAATCTTCATCAAGGAGTTAATGCATTTTTTATAGGTTTAATACTGGGTTTTATATATATTAAAACAAATTCTTTGCTTCTATGTATGTTTGGACATTTTGCAAATAATTTTCTAGGATTTATTTCTTTTATGGTTGTTTCCGATAATGTGACCGATACAGTATTAGAGTTTAGTATGGCTCAGTTTGTTTTAGGAATAATATTATTGATAGTGTCCTATAGATTTTTTAATGCTAGAGAAGATGTATTGGAATTGTCAGTATCCGATGTATAGAAGCATTTGTAACGAAAAAGTTTTAAAAAGGCGGGTAAAAGAATGGAAGAATTTTTGGGATCATTTAATTTAAATGTAATGAAGCAGGGGGAGCTTCAAACTGTGTCTCCTCTTGTATTTGCTTATATTGGAGATGCATTATATGAAATATACGTCAGAACATATATAGTGCATAAATATAAAGTAAAGGTTAATGAACTACATAAGCTTTCCACTAAATTTGTTAAGGCGGCTGCCCAAGCAAAAATTGTACATGCCATAGAAGGGGAATTAACAGAAGAGGAATGGAAAATGATTAAAAGGGGAAGGAATCAGAAATCCGGCAGCGTAGCTAAAAATGCCAGTATTACAGACTATAAATATGCTACAGGCTTTGAATGCTTGCTTGGATATTTATACCTTTTAGGCAAAACAAAAAGGCTAGAAGAAATCATAAACAAAGCAATAGATATAATAGAAAAAGAGGAAATTTAGGTAGATTCTAATGACCCGAATCTTGGAACTGGGAACTTATAGCTAGGAACTAATAAAGTGAGGTATAGATATGAATAAAAGAGAAAAAATTTATTTGCTTGCTGTAATAGTACTACTAGGGGCTTTGATGCTTAAATCCTTTTATTTAGATGAGTATCATTCCGTTACAAAGGATGAAGAAATATTTAAACAATATGTTGAGAGACTTGCAGACGAAAAATACAAAGGATATTTATACGATAATAATTTAGCTAGCTTTAGGGTTGTGAGTGTTAAGAAAATAGAGGATAAGGGCGTATCTATAATAGAAGTAAAAAGTGGAAATGATAATGGATATGAAAGCTTTGAAATAGAAGGGAAATATAAGGCCAAGATAAGAAAATATTTATTTCACTTTCTACCCTATGGAGAAGATAAGGTATTGAGTAGAAAGTAATTAATAGCTAGAAAGAGGTGTTTTTAGTGGATAATAATATAATTCAGGGACGTAATCCCGTAATAGAAGCCCTAAGGGCTGAAAGGGAGATAGATAAAATAATTGTGTCAAAGGGTAATCTTGAAGGATCTATAAAAAAGATAGTAGGTATTGCCAAGGAAAAGAAAATTCCTATACAATACGTTGATAAAAATAAGCTGAATCAAATATCTGATGGTGGTGTACATCAAGGAGTAATTGCTTATGTAGCTGCCTATAAATACTATGAAATAGAAGAAATTATTGAAGCTGCTAAGGAAAAGAATGAGGATATATTTTTGATAATATTAGATGAAATAACTGACCCCCATAATCTAGGTTCTGTTATTAGGACTGCAAATGCCTGTGGGGCCCATGGAGTTATTATACCTAAAAGAAGGTCGGTAGGGTTAACGGCTACAGTAGCAAAAACCTCTGCTGGAGCCATAGAATATGTTCCCGTTTCAAAGGTGACAAACCTATCAAGAACCATTGACTATTTAAAGGAAAAAGGTATATGGATTATAGGTGCCGATATGGATGGAGAAAGTCTCCATTATGATAGTGACTTAAAGGGAAATATTGCCTTGGTAATTGGAAATGAAGGGAAGGGAATTAGTAGATTGGTTAAAGAAAAATGTGATTTTTTAGTAAAACTTCCTATGAAGGGTCAGGTAAGTTCCCTAAATGCTTCTGTCGCTGCCTCTATTCTTATGTATGAGGTTTTAAGACAAAGGGAATGTTGATAGGGTGAATTAGAATTGAAAGAATTTTTAATAATTGATGGCTATAACATAATAAATGCATGGTCTGAACTTAAAAAAATAAGTGAGGAAAGTTTAGAGGAAGGACGCAATGCCCTAATAGACAAAATGACTGAATACCGCTCCTATATTAAGTCAGAGATAATAATAGTATTTGACGCATATCAAGTAAAGGGAACTAAAGTAAAAAGAGAGATAATCAATGATGTTGAAATAGTATTTACTAAAAAAAATCAAACGGCGGACTCATATATAGAAAAAAAGGTAGAGGAACTTGCAAAAAATAAAAAAAATATAGTAAAGGTTGTTACATCGGATTGGGCTGAGCAGCAGGTAATATTGGGTAGCGGTGGAATTCGTGTCCTGCCACGGGAATTAAAGATGCAATATAATTTAATGAAGACAAAAATTAACAAAAGATCGGAAGAAACGAAGGAAAATAGGATGATCCTAAGTGATCGTATAGATGATACAGTTCTTAAAACACTTGAAAAATGGAGGAAGGGAAAAGGTTGATTCTTGACTACATTATGTAAATTAATATATAATAATAGCATGGTTTAAATATCATGTGATTTTAGCCAATGACATATACTAAAGGGGCAGGAGGAGATATTCTGTGGGTGTTGATGCACAAAAAGAAGACATAGAAATATACGATGCTTTAGTCGACGAGCAAATTGTAGAAAGTGCTAGAGAGGGAGATCCTGCAGCTCAAGAGTATTTAATAAAGAAATATAAGAATTTTGTAAGGGCCAAAGCCCGTTCATATTTTTTGATAGGTGCTGATAGAGAAGATATTATACAAGAAGGCATGATTGGACTATTTAAAGCTATTAGAGATTTTAGACCCGATAAGATATCGTCCTTTAGGGCCTTTGCTGAATTATGTATAACTAGACAGATAATAACGGCTATTAAAACTGCCACTAGGCAAAAGCATATACCTCTTAATTCCTACGTATCCCTTAACAAGCCTATATATGATGAAGAATCTGATAGGACCCTATTGGATGTATTGTCAGGAAAAAAAATATCTGATCCAGAAGAACTTCTTATTTCAAGAGAAGAAGTAACCAATATAGAAGCAAAAATAGGAGAAATACTTAGTGAATTAGAATTACAGGTTTTGATGTTTTATCTTCAAGGGAAGTCCTATCAAGAGATTGCAGAAGATTTGGACAGGCATGTAAAATCCATTGATAATGCTCTACAAAGAGTAAAAAGAAAGCTAGAAAGATTTCTTGAATTAAGAGGAAATTAGAGGAAATAAAAAAACTATTGACTTATATACATAAAAGTAGTAAAATATTATAGGCAAATGCCCATGTGGCTCAGCAGGTTAGAGCGTCGCCTTGGTAAGGCGGAGATCGGCGGTTCGAATCCGCTCATGGGCTCCATTATAAATTTTACATATTTAAGACACACCGGGGACAGTTTACTAAGAGTTTCGGGTAAGTCTTTTTAAAAAGGAGGAAAAAAGAGATGGCAAAAGCTAAATTTGAAAGAAATAAGCCCCATGTAAACATAGGAACAATAGGACACGTAGACCATGGTAAAACAACACTTACAGCAGCGATCACAATGACATTACAAAACAGATACCAA